>NZ_JBSGFD010000127.1:0-25400 GCF_053603215.1 Kitasatospora sp. NPDC004240
TAGTGCGTGCCGACTCCGAGAACGCGGGACGGCCACCCCGGGTGGGGTGGCCGTTGTGGTGTACGGGGGAGGTCCCGGGCGCGGATGCTCAGCTGTCGGTCGGGGCGGTGACGGTCACCGGGCCCTCGAAGTCGGTGAAGGTGATCGTGTTCAGGGCCTTCATGCCCTGGATCGTGGTCCGCTGCTCGAAGCGGAGGGTGCGCCCCTGGCTGTCGATCCACTGGTCGCAGACGAAGGAGTCCGCCTTGCCCTTCATGGAGCGGTAGGTGCGCGGGTCGATGACCGCGAGCTGCTCCAGGGTGACGCGCCCGGACAGATGGTAGGCGGGGGTGCCCGCGACCTGCTCCATGCCCTTGCGGGCCGAGGGACCGGCCTTCAGAAGCAGGTCCGCGTAGCTCGCGTAGTCCGCCTGCTGTCCGGCATCGGTACGCGGGACCTTCTCCCAGGGGCTGCCCGGCTTCGTCAGGTCCCGGATGTAGGAGACGTCCTCCAGGATGACCGACTCGGTGTGGACGCGCTCCTGGACCGGCGCTGCGTCGGCCGTACGGAGTTCGATCCGGCCGGTGAAGGGCCCGACCAGGTTGACCCTGCCCTTCACCGTGGCACCGGGGATGTCGGCGACCACGGTGGTCGTGTTCATGGCCGCGGAGTACGGGGCCCGCTTGGTGGCCACGGCCTTCTCGGGATCGAAGGATCCCGGCGCGGTACTCGCATCGGTGGCGCTCGCGGTTGCCGGTGCGGTGGCGGGCGGGACGGTCGTGGGCACCGCGCTGGCGGAGGAGACCGAACTCGGCGGGCCCGCGGCGGCGGTGCCGTCGTCGTTGCAGGCGCTCAGAGCGGCCAGGGCGAGTGCTGCCGCAGCGGCGGTGAGCACGGTGGTACGGCGCATGGAAACGGGGTCCCCCACGAATTCGAATGAATGTGCTGAGCTTTTCACACGGCCCGATCGCCTCCGAATCCAGGGCCGCACCGGCCGGTGGGTCCCGTTGTCCGCCGCGCCGGCAGTGTGGCGGTCGAGGGTGGGTGAGGTTGCGGACGGCCTGGTGGTCGTCGTCGGTGAGGACGTGGAGGCCGGCGCCGTCGAGGGCGTGCGGAAGGGCTGGGCGGCGCGGTCACGGCGAGGCCGGCGGGTGATGTCGGCGTTCCGGTGGGTCTGGTGGGGGGCTTCGGCGGTACGGTCGGCGGTGTTGCTGTCTGCGGGAACGCCCTCGTGCCGGCGCGCGCGGGTGCGCCGGCACGAGGGCGGGGCGAGTGGTGGCGGGGTTCAGGGGGTGTGGGCCTCGTAGGTCAGGGTCCACTGCTGGTTGGCCTGGAGGCTGGGGCAGTCCCAGATCTTGAGGCGGGTGCCCTGTTCGGCGGTCCCGCCCGGGATCTCGAGGCACCGGCCGGCGGGGCTGGTGGCCGCATCGACGGTGGCGGGGAGGTAGATGCGTCCGTCGGGGCGTACGGCCCACTTCTGGCCGGTGTTGCCGACGCAGCGGGACAGGACGACGGGGGTGCCGTTGGCGAGGGCGTTGTCCTTGGTGGAGACGCACCAGCTGCCGGCGCGGACGGTGCCGTCAATGGCGAAGTTGAAGCGCTGGTTGATGGTCTGCCAGCAGGCGTAGACGGAGAGTTCGGCTCCTTCGTAGGGGCCGCCGGTGTTGTCGGCGCAGAGCCAGTTGGCCTGGTTGGAGTGGAGGGTGACGCTGGAGTCGGAGTATCCGGCGAAGGTGGGGGCCGCGAAGGTCGTGACCTTGCCCTTGGCCTGCGGGGTGCTGAGGCCGGTGAAGATCGCGACGGCTCGGGTGTTGTCGGAGACCCAGAGGTCGGCGGCGCCGTCGTTGTTGAGGTCGCCCGCGCCGATGCGGGGGAAGTCGGCGGCCGTCACCGGTTGGCCGGTGGTGAGCTTGACGCCCTGGTCGGGCCTGGTGAGGGCGGTGTAGTCGACGCTCCCGTCGCTCTTCCACCCGAGCGGGTAGGCGTAGAGGTCGCCGGTGGTGCGGTTGCGGGCCCAGAGGGTGGTCTGGTTGGTGGTGTCCTCGGTGCCGGGGATGGTGGTGGCGCCGTTGGCGGCGCCGGGGTTGATGAGTTCGAGGTCGGCCCAGCTTCCCGAGGCGGTGGGGATGAGGGTGGCGGTGTCGAGTCCGTCGACCTGGCCGTTGGGCTGGAACAGGTAGAGGCTGTTGTTCTCCAGGGTGAGGATGGTGGTCTGGGCCATGATGACCTTGCGGGTCTCGTTGCCCGGCTCCTGCGGGTCTGTACGGTGACCGGCTCTGTCCCGTAATCGGTGGTAACCAAGCGTGATGGGCGTCGTTGGCAGGTCATGCAAGATGTCAACGTGCTTGTGGGTACGGTGTTTTCGGGGCTGTCACCGCTGGTGATCGAGGATGTGGTGGACGAGGGCCAGGTGATCCGGGTGGTGGCCCGAACTCCTGGCGGTCCGGTGCCGTGTCCGGTGTGCGGGGCGCCGACGGACCGGGTACACGGCTTCCACCGGCGGATGGTGGCGGACGTGCCGGCGGACGGTCGACGGGTGCTCGTGGCGGTTCGGGTCCGTCGCCTTACCTGCCCGGTGCTGGGTTGCAGACGGCAGACGTTTCGAGAGCAGGCGCCCAGTCTGCTGGAACGCTATCAGCGCCGAACGAACCGTCTCGCGGACCAACTCGGCGCGTTGGTCAAGGAGTTAGCGGGCCGGGCGGCCTCCCGCCTGCTGCGCGCGCTCGCGGCGCCGGCCTCCCGCTCCACGGCCTTGCGGGCACTGTTGCGCGTGCCGCTGCCCGCACTGCGAGTGCCGCGGGTCCTGGGCGTGGACGACTTCGCCCTGCGCCGCCGCTGCCGGTACGCGACCGTGCTGATCGACGCCGAGACCGGTGAGCGGATCGACGTGTTGCCCGGGCGCGGTGCAGACGCCCTGGAGACGTGGCTGCGCGAGCACCCGGGCGTCGAGATCGTGTGCCGCGACGGCTCCGGGGCCTATGGCGAGGCCGTCCGTCGTGCTCTGCCCGAGGCGGTGCAGGTCGGCGACCGGTGGCACATCTGGCACAACCTCTGCGAGACCGTCCTGAAGGAGGTCCGCGCGCACTCCGCCTGCTGGGCGACCGTGAATCCGCCCCGCCCGGAGGGGATACGCGCGGCCACCACCCGCGAGCGCTGGCAGCAGATCCACGACCTGCTCGGCAAGGGCGTGGGCCTGCTCGAGTGCGCACGCCGCCTGAACCTGGCCCTGAACACCGTCAAGCGATACGCGCGAACTCCCGAGCCCGCGGGTCTGCGCCGGGCGCCGCAGTACCGGCCCACGCTCGTCGACCCCTACCGCGACCACCTGCGCGCCCGCAGGGCCGAGGACCCTGCGATCCCGGTCCTCCAGTTGTTCCGGGAGATCAAGGAGCTGGGCTACACCGGCAGCCTCAACCTCCTCTACCGCTACATCACCCAAGGTCGGGCCGAAGGCGACCAGGCCATCATCGCCCCGCGACGCCTCGCCCGCCTCATGCTCAGCCGGCCCGACCGGCTACGGGACAAGGACACCGAGCTGCTGCAAACCCTCACCGCCGCCGGCCAGGAGATGACCGAACTCGCAGGGCTCGTTCGCTCGTTCGCCGAGCTCCTCACTCCAGCTCCCGGCAACAACGCCCGCCTCACCGAATGGATCACCACCGCCCACAACGCCGACCTTCCCCACCTGCACTCCTTCATCCGCGGCCTCGAACTCGACCGCGCCGCCGTCGACGCCGGCCTCACCCTCCCGTTCCACAACGGCCGCACCGAAGGCGTAAACACCCACACCAAGAGGATCATGCGGCAGATGCACGGCCGCGCCGGCTTCACCCTCCTCCGACACCGCATTCTCGTCACCTGAATCACACTCTGTTACCACCGATTACGGGACAGGGCCGTTCAATGGACAGACCCCGCTTACGATCGCCTGATCTGGAGCAACCCGGGGTTCAAGAAGGAACGCATCGACCGCGAGCGCGAGAAGAGGCTCTACCCGAAGAAGACGCCCAACCCCAATTGCAGCGACCTCTGCCGGACCCTCGACGCCTCCAGCGACGACGACCCACGCATGAAGCGACTGCAGAATGATCTCCAGGACGGAGCCAACTACAAGCACACCGATCTGGAAATCAAGACGTCCAATCAGAGGCCATATCAGTTCGACGTTCGCTCGACCTACAAAGCGATCTGGGAAACATGCATACGTAAGCTTCAGCCTCTGCTACCAGATTTGCCTCAATCTAGGCATCCAGGGCGGAACGGTAAACCTTTACCTCACCGGGGCAGCCACCTTCGACACGATCTCTCCGGCCAAGCCTCTGATTCCGGGCCCATTGGGCAACTTCGCGGGAGTATCCGTCGGCTGGAACACCGCAACGCCGAGCGACGGAGCGGTAACAGTGGGCGGAACGACGGTAGCAAGCGGGCCTTACGGAGGCACCTACTCGTACCAGCGCAACGGCGATGGGAAGTCCTTTCACCAGTTCGGCTGGGCAGGGGGGAAAGGGGTTGCAATACAAGGCTTCCCGCTGGCCGGAGTCGCCTGGGACATGAGGAGCAACAAGTTCAACCTTACCGCCGGGGGTAATCCCTGGCCGGAGGAAAAGAAAGACGGCCAACCTTAACGAACTGCCAAGTTCGGGCCGACCCTCTGACGAGTAGAATCCTGAAAAGGCATACAGCGACCGCTGGCGCGGCCATCATCTCGATGGCCGCGCCAGCGGCCTCGCAGGCAAGGAGTTGACGCTTACTCTCTTGCCACCGAGTGCATCCCTTAGTATAAATAGACATCTGGCCAGGCTTGCAATCTGCGCCTGAATAGACGATCGATCTGCCCCGCGACACCCGCGTTCCGGGGCGGCAGGGAAGGCATCAGTGGTACTTCTCTTCATCATCCCGATGCTCATAGGGCTCGCGGTAGTGACCGACTTTCGAGGGATCGGATCACACTTCGCCGGAAACCTTCCAAGGGGTAAGAGCGGGAAACTTCCGGGTATCATCTACGTTGTTGGAGGGGGTTTCATCGCACTCTCCAGCCTTGTCATCGTAACCACCCTGGTGAGGTTTATTGTGAGCCTGTGGTGACGGCAGCAGCCATTCCATGCCCGTCCCGGTCTCAAATCAGCTGCACTTAGCTACAGAGTCCAGGGCGGGCACAGCCATATGCAGCAGGCACGCAGGAACTCCGTGGTCGGACTGGAGGCTGCGGTCTTGCACCGCAGCCAGCCGGCTTGCCTGCGAGGTGTGCAACTCGGTGACTGTGGTGCAGCTACCGCCCTCGGTGGCCGCACCACAGCACTCAAGGGCTACCACAATTAGATCAAGCGCTGTCCCTGCTCAAAGCGTCGGCCATCGCCGCGACCAGGACGTCCGTGTTCAGGTCAGAGCCACAGCTACGGGATCTCCCACGGGCTGGGCGCTGAGGGCGGTTCGGAGCGGGAATATCGTCATAGCTGAGTCGAATTCAAACGCCACAGGGGGCAAGGTGCGTCAGTGGATCTGGTGGGCAGTGGCAGGCTTGTGCGCAGTGGTTACGGTCGTGCTGGCTGCGATAGCTGTCGTGCGCGACTTGGACCTGAAAGGCACGGCGATGATCGTGAGTCTCGCCCTCTCTTCGGTGTCGGGAACGGCGCGGGCTGTAAAGACGGCCAGGTCTGCCGCGGCTTCACCGGCTGACAAGTCGTAGCCAACCGGTTTCGCGTCGCTTCGCCGTCCGGTCCGGCTCGACAGCCGCTGCCTGGTCCGCGCGCGAACCCGCTGAGGCCCAGGCCAAGGCGCGGCGGCGGCTGCTCCATCGCCCGGGTACGCGTACCGCACCCGGGCGACGGGCCGGGGCAGCCATCCCCGGCGGGACGACATCGATCTTGGCTTCGGCAAGCGCGGCCGCCGTGCCGTCCCATAGCGCCTGGCCAGCGTCGGATGGAGCGGTGGAACCGTCGGGAAGCGCGCCCCGCCGGGGCCGGCGGCCTCTCTGCACGGAACGGGGCCGCGCCGGCGAAGACTACGGGCCTGGCCGAACAGCCGCGGCACCGGGCCGCCGACGCGGGAGAGGCGGCGGCCGCGTGGGTGCGCGAGCTGGCCAGCCGCCAGGGCGAGGAGGGCCACGGCCGGCTGTTGGAGCGGGTGGCCGAGGCGATCGTCCAGGCGAGCAGCCGCGAGATCATCCCGGGCAGCGACGGCCTGCTGACCGAGGAACTGCGCTACACCCTCGCGACAGATGTCGTGCTCGGCGCCTCGCACACCGTCGGCACGCTGCCCGAGCTCCACCCCGGCGAGCGGATGCCGCTGATCGCCGTCTGTGCGCTCGCCGCCGCCTTCCCCTCCTGTGTACTCGGCGACCTCGCCCGCGAGCTCGAGGTGCTGGCCGCCGAGCTTGAGACCGCCACCGACGCCGGCCGGGCCGCCACCGAGCTGCCGACCGGACGAGCAGGACCGCCCGGCGGGGACTCGCCCCCGGTGCCGGGCGGGTGCTGTCCACCACCACCGTCCGCCCGCCCCGCACCCCGCTCCCGTGGTCACCCGCCGCTCTCGACACCGGGCTGCACGCCGCCCTGGCCGCCTACGAGGAGACGGCCGCTGCGTGGCGCGAGGCCTTCGAGGACCTGGACGAGGACGTCCTGGCGGAGGCCGCCGCCGAGGCACGGGCTTTCGGCGGCGATCCGGCGGTCGCCGTCGACGAGCTGGTGCCCGGCCTGCTCGGACAGCTGGCCGACTGGCAGCACGCGATCGGCGAACTCGGCCGCGACCTCACCGCAGCCGCGCAGGATCAGCCGCTGCCCGGGTGGGCGACCGACGTCGGCCGCACCGAGGACATCCGCTGGCGCCAGGCCCGCACCGCCCTGCCCGAGGCCGTCGCCCGCCACCACCACGGCGCCTTCCCGGCCGGAGCGCCGGACGACCGGCCGTGGTGATCACCACCGGTCCGCGCACGGGAGAATGGGCCAGGTGACCAGCACCCAGCCGCGCGGCATAGGCTCCCTGATCCCCATCCGCACCCCGGCGACGCCCGGCGAGAAGGCGGCCGCCCAGCTCGCGCATCTGCGGTCGGCGACCGTGCCGGTGCCGGTCCTCGCCGCAGCCGCCGCGCTGATCGCCGGGCAGCTGGAGGACCCGGACCCGGCCACCCGCGACGCCGCCGGCGCGGTCCACGCGCACCTGCTCGCCGCTATCGAGGACGCCGCACCCGGCCGATAGCCAGCTGACCCGTCTTGCTGAGCTTCGAACAGGCTCAACGGAGTTTGACCATGGCTCCAACAGCAGGGGCCGAGACGCGGAACGGGGTCAGACAGGACACGTCCGTGACCTGGTCCACGCCAGCCAGATTCTCGGTGACCCATCGCCGCAGGTCGGAGGGGATTGGGGTGCTCTGCGTCATGTGAGGTGCTCTCCGATTCGCATGGGTGCAGCGGTGGCCCGACGAGCGGGCGCCTCGCTGTGCGGCGGGTTGCGGCGATGCACCGACGGTACCCACCGCCCGGGGCGGATGTGGACGATCGGCCGGTGCCGGATGCGGGCACACCCGTCGGATCTGCCGTGTTGCTGAGGTGTGCCTCCCGCTCCTGGCGCCGGTGCGCCCGGTCTGCGCGGGGGCCGGGCTGGTCAGAAGTAGTCGGCCAGCCAGGGTTCTCGCTCCGCCGTGACTCAAAGGAGGTGGGCCACGGTGTCCGGATCCGTGTTCACGCCGGCCAGCGTGGCCGCGGCGGTGCTGCGGTAGCCCCGGCGTACCAGGCCGCGAACTGTCCGCGGGTCAGCGTGAGGCGGGGCGTGCGGCTGCCGCGTGCCAGCTCGCCGTGGCCGCCGACGATGCGCAGCGTGTACGGCTCGGTGGCGGTGCCGTCCTCGGTGACGACCTCGAGCGGCAGGTCGAGGTGGAGGTCAGCGGGCCAGCCCCGCGGACGCCGACCTCGCACCGACCGGTGTGGCGGACCAGGACGGCGAGGGCGCGCGGCAGCGGTCGGGGGCCGGCCGTGCTCGGGGGTCCACGGCCGGCCCGCCGCCACTCACAGCATCACCGCTCGCACTGCCCGCCCGCGCGCCGGGATGCGCCGTGCGGGCAGGGGGCACCCGGCCGGCGGGCCAGGGCGCCCGGCACCGCGTGACCGGCCGCCGGGCGTCACCTGGCGGCAGTCGTGTCAGCCGTGGACGGTACGGTGTGGCCGCTCCACACTGTTGCGATCAGGAGGGCCTCCCGGTGTCCAGTCAGCGCCCCTCCGCGGAGGAGATCCTCGCGGGGATGCCGGCGCTCGGCCCCTACGGGCGAGAGGCCGTCCTGTTGCATCCCGAACGCGGAAACCCGCAGCCAGGCGACAGTTCGATCGGCGGCCCGTTGCTGTGGCCGGCCGACGAGCCGTGGCCGACCTGTTCAGCGCCGGACGACGAGGAGCCCACAGGTCTGCCGCCCTCGGCCATGGTGCCCGTCGCGCAGATCCACGCCGCCGACGCCCCAGGACCGTGGTGGCCGGACGGCTGCGACCTCCTTCAGGTCCTCTGGTGCCCGAACGAGCACTGGGACGCCCCCGCCCGGCAGGCCGACGTGAGCCCCGTGGTCGAGCTGCGCTGGCGGCGCGCCTCCGACGTGAGCGCCGTCCTCCACCAGCCCCCGCCCCCTCTCCGGCACTACGACTACGGCTACCTGCCCAACCCCTGCGTACTCACGACCGAGCGGATCATCGACTTCCCCTACCGCGACGAGCTGCCTGAGGACCTGCGCCCCGACCTCCGGCGGCTCGTGCAGGAGACCAGCCCCGGCGGCGGGGACTCGATCACCCGGGTCGCCGGATGGAAGATCGGCGGCTGGCCGACCTGGCACCTCAACCAGCCATCGGCCTACGCCTGTGACGCATGCGGCGCGCGGATGACCCTGCTGTTCACCATCGCCAGCGATGACCTCGTCACCCGTGTCGTGGTCGGACGTTCGGGCGAGCTGAGGATCTTCACCTGCCCGAACGATCACCGACACCCGTTCCAGATCGACCTGCACTGACCACGCCGCACGACTCGGCTGAGATGATCAACAAACTCCATCCTCGCTTGCGGTAGGCCAGCCTCTGCACGGCCGGTCGGGCAGGCTCGAGGAGGGGCGGCGTCGCCGGGGGTGGAGAGCGCAAGTGCAGGTCGGACGATGTTTGCCGGGAGGGGTCGACAGGTGGGTGCGGTGGAGCCTGAGGGCGCCGTGCAGGGGCCGGCGCGGGTGGAGTGGGAGCTGGAACCCCTGAAGGGCATCGGCCCGTTGTGGTTCGGCATCCGGGACGCCGAGGTCGCCGCAGCCCTGCCGGGCATGACGGAGCTGCGCCGCTTCCAGGGCGACTCGGAGAGCCTGGGCGTGGAATTCGGCCCGGCACCCGGAGAGCCTGCCGTCGTCGCCTACTTCTACAAGGACCGGCTGTACTGCGTGGCGGCCGACGCGGCCCACGGTCCCCAGGTGACGCTCTGGGGCCGGGAGCTGACCGCCTGCATCCCGGCCGACCTGGAGCGCTTCCTCCTGCACGCCCACGGCTGCGGGGTGACCAGTGTGTCCTACGGCCCGCGGGGAAACCCGGGGGCCAACGGGCTCGGCCTGGTCCTGCGGGTCCAGGAGATCGCGGGCCGCGTGGTGACCCGGCCGGTCATGATCGCCCGGGCCTTCGCCGACCGGTGCACCGACGACTGGGAGGGCGCGATCCCGCAGTGCGAGTGGGAAGGCCGCCAGTGGGCCCACTCCGGGCATTCCGAGCACTGGTGCCCGCCAGGCTGCCCCCCGAACTACTTCGGCCTGCCTCGCCTGTGGCCCACCGCCGACGAAGCCCGGCCCGCAAGCGGGTGAAGACCAGGGCCGGGCCGCACCCGCACCGGCTCCTCCGCTCGCGGGTCCGGCCGTCGTCGGCCGGTACGACTACTTCCCCGCACCGGGTGAATCCGGCCCCGTTCGTGGCCGTCCCACCCTTGCCGCCCGCCATGATCGCCCGGAACGATCACCGAGCAGAAGGCGGACGGCATGGCCATTCGGCAAGTGGGGGCGGTGGGGGCAGCAGCGCTGCTCCTGGCAGTGGTGGGGGCGGTGCCCGCGACCGCCGGGGCGCAGGAAACGGCCCGTTCCGGGCGGGTGGCGACTGCTGGGCCGACCGGATTCGCACCCGCCGCCGTCCACACCCGTGACGGGGCACCGCTCCTGCTGCCCGAGGCCGTCGCGCGCCTGCCCCTGGCCGTCGAGCAGCGCGAGGGCTACCGGCGCGAGCTGTACCGGCACTGGAACCGCGGGCCTCAACCCGACCGACGGCTGCAGTACCCGGGCCGAGGTCATCCTCTCTGAGACCGTCGTCGCCCCGAGCGTCGAAGCGGGCTGCAAGCTGACCGGCGGTGGGTGGTACTCGTACTACGACGGCGTGACCGTCACCGACGCCGGCGGCCTCGACCTGGACCACCTCGTTCCGCTCGCCGCCAGTCGGGGCCTCAGCGTGGTCCGCGGGGGAGCGCGAGGCTTATGCGAACGACCTCGGCGACGCCCGCGCCCTGGTGGCGGTGTCAGCGCGCAGCAACTGGGCGAAGGCGGACAAGGACATCTTGGAGTGGCTGCCGCCGCTGGAATCCTACCGCTGCACGTACCTGACGAACTGGACTGCGGTGAAGACTTGCTGGGGCCTGACCATCGACGGTAGGGAGCGGCAGGCGATGGGGCAGCTGGCGGTGGCTTTATACGTGAGTCGTGAGAGCACCTGTTGCTGAGCGGCGAGAGCGCCCCGTACCGCGGGAGAGTGATGTCGCCGAGTTTCGAGAACGCCCAGGTGCTTGCTTCGGGACCATGGTTGTGCTCTGCACGACGAGGGGGCCCAGGTGCTGCCGAAGTCCAAGGTCGATCTGTACGCGGCGATCCGCCGTGACTCGCGCACCGGACTGTCGAACCGCGCTCTCATGCGGAAGTACGGTGTCGGCTTCCTGACTGTGAAGAAGGCCCTGGAGTCAGCGTGGCCCGAGCCCCGCAAGAAGCCGACGCCCAGGACGACGCGGCTCGATCCGTTCAAGCCGCTGATCGACCAGATGCTTCGGGCGGATCTGGATGCGCCGCGCAAGCAGCGCCACACCGTGAAGCGGATCTTCGACCGGCTGGTGGACGAGCACGGTGCCGACGAGGTCTCGTACCAGATGGTCCGCGGCTACGTGGCCGAGCGCCGCGGGGAGATCCGGCGGCAGGCGGGCCGGGGGGTGGTGGACGCGTTCGTCCCGCAGACTCACATGCCAGGCGCCGAGGCGGAGGTCGACTTCGGGACGTGACGGTGCGTCTGGCGGGCGAGTTGGTGACCTGCTACCTGTTCGCGTTCCGGCTGTTTTACTCCGGCAAGGCAGTGCACCGGATCTTCGCCTCGTGCGGGCAAGAGGCGTTCTTCGACCAACGCCCCCAACCCGCCCCGGCTACACGACCTCCGCCACACCTTCGCCGTCCGCACCCTGCTGGCCTGGTATCGCGACGGCGCCGACGTCCAGGCGAGGATCCCCTCCCTTTCCACCTACCTCGGACACCGGGAACCGCCCTCGACCTACTGGTACATGTCAGCGGCCCCGGAACTGCTGGCCCTGGCAGCGGACCGCCGCGAAGGCATCGGAAAGGCGGCACGGCCATGACCTCGATCGCCCCGACCCTCCAGTCGTTCTTCACCGACCGGCTGGTCCGCCAGCGCCAGGCGAGCCCGCGCACCGTCGCCGCCTACCGCGACGCGCTCCGCCTCCTCCTCGGATTCGTCCACCAACGCACGGGCACCGCACCGGAGAGACTGGACTGGAGCGATCTGGACGCCGACACCGTCTCCGCCTTCCTCAACTACCTGGAGGACGAACGCGGCAACAGCGCCCGCACCCGCAACGTCCGGCTGACCGCGATCCGCTCCCTCTTCTCCTACGCCGCCCTGCAGCACCCCGAACACGCCCTCCTGATCCAGCGCGTCCTGGACATCCCGCCCAAACGCTACGACAAGCGGAACGTCACCTTCCTGACGGCAGCAGAAGTCGACGCCCTGCTCGCAGCACCGAACCCGCGGCGCTGGGAGGGACGACGGGACAAGGCGATGCTGGCCCTGGCCGTCCAGACCGGCTTGCGCGTCTCCGAACTCACCAGCCTGGACTGCGACGACGTCACGCTCGGCGAGGGCGCGTCCGTCCGCTGCGAGGGCAAGGGCCGCAAGCACCGCGCCGTCCCCCTGGACCGCAGCGTTCAGGACCTGCTGCGGGCCTGGCTCGGTGAACGCTCTGGCAAGCGCGGAGAACCGCTGTTCTGCACCCGGACCGGACGGCGCCTCACCCGCGACGCCGTCGCCCAGCGCCTGGCCATCCATGTCCAGGCTGCCGCCGAAGCCTGCCCGACCCTCCTCGACAAGCGCGTCCACCCTCACGTCCTACGCCACAGTTGCGCGATGTCCCTGCTCCAGGCCGGTGTCGACACCACAGTGATCGCGCTCTGGCTCGGCCACGCCGGCGTCCGCTCCACCGACGCCTACGTCCACGCCGACATGACCATCAAGGAGCAGGCGCTGGCCCTCACTGCCCCGGTCAGCGCGAAGCCGGGCCGCTACCGCCCCGGCGACAAGATCCTCGCGTTCCTCGACCGCCTGTGACTATGCCGAAGAGCCTTCTCAGCGCGCCATCGCCAGATCCAGCTGGCGGGCCTGCTCTCGAACCCGAACCGCCCAACCGGCGCCGGCACCAGCCGTTGTTGCCGGAGCCACCTGGACGTCGTGCAGGTCAGCCTGGGCAGGACCAGGCTGGCCTGGCCAGCGCACCTCGGCACCCGCCCGTTCAGCCAACACCAGCATCGTCGCGATGAATCCGTCAGACAGCGCCTCCAGGACGGCATGATTCGAGCCGTCCCGCCGGGCCAGCAGGGCACCGACGAACACTGCCAGAGAATCCGGAGCTACTTCGGCCTCATCCTCTTCCATCGGGCCGATCCCCGACGGCAGACCGAGCACCTCTTCAAAGCCCGCCGTCTGACGCAGGAAGAGCGCCGACACACCGTTCGACGGATTCCACAGGGTCACGTCCCCCAGCGAGAAGTACTGGCTCATCAAACGCCTCTCCCCTGGTCCCAGTTGCTGCAACGCGAGCAATCCTAGGACCCAGCCCGGCATCAGATCGGCATAGTCGCGGTCTCGGCATAGGTCGACCTATGCGGATATCGGCATAGATCGACGAGCTGGGCTACATGGAACTCGACCGCAGGGGCGCCGAGTTGCTGTTCCAGGTTTTGACCGAACGGGAGGAGAAGAACAGCGTGGCCATCGGTTCGAACGAGTCGTTCGCCGGCTGGACCAAGACCTTTACCGACCCCCGCCTCTGCGCGGCCATCGTCGATCGCCTCACCTTCAACGGCACCATCATCGAGACCGGCACCGACTCCTACCGACTCGCCAGCACCCGCGCCCGGCAGGAACAGACGGCAAGCTGACCACCGCCCCTGGAGCTCCAGGAATCACCTTCGGGGCCTACCCTCACTCGGCCCCCGCGGAGGAGACCTGCTCCTCCAACAGACGAACCATGCATGCCAACGCAGCTGCCGGGTCAGTGGTCTCCAGCGCCGCATGGTCCGGTCCCCACGGATGCGTCATCACGACAAAACCACTGGTCGACGCGGCGATCGCCGGGAACGGCTCCACGGAGTAGTCACGGAAGTCGCCCGTCGCCGACACATGCAGCTCGTTCATGCTGGTCCACACGAACATCCTCCGCAGCACCGGCTCCTCCGCCGCCAGCTGCAGCACGGCCCACACTCCCGGACTGGCCCAGTCCCCAGGCTGATGCGGCGGTCGCCAAGCCTCCAACGCCCCCTGCCACGTCCTGTCGCACTCGCTGTCCCTGCCTGAGATCGCCATGCCCCGACCATCGAGCCGATCCTTGCCCGCTGTCAACGCCGGGCACTGCGGGAGATCAGCGACATGCGCGAGTGCTCTCGGTTCTCACCGATATTCGACCCGCCATCAACGGCCAACCGCTGCCAGAACTCACCGACAGTCGTTCTTGGTTCTCACCTACGCAGCCATGGCGACCAGCTGCCCCGACGAGACGCTGAGCGTGACCATCGCCCGCTGACCCAGATATCCCTCCGGGGGCTGCGCCGCTGGACTCGGGCGCTGAAGGCGTCGGCTACCAGCAGGTGGCTGACGCCTTCAGCTGAGCCTGCTGGCGGAGGCGGCCGCGGCCATCAGACCGCCGGGGCGTGCCGTCGCACCGCCAGGGCGGCCAGGGCGGTCACCGCGGCCAGGGTTGTCCAGAGGGTCCCGGGGCCGACCGCGAGCAGCCCCGTCAGGACGGCCGGAGCGGCGGCCCGCCCGATGCCGGTGGACAGCTCCCAGCGGGCCAGCGCCCGGCCGAGCCGGTGCGGCGGCGCCGCGGCCACCACCAGCGCCGTACCCGCACCCGCATACAACATCTCCCCGAGGGTGTACGGCACGGCGACTGCCGCCAGCAGCACCGCGCCGGTCGTGCCGCCCAGCGCGGACGCCGCGGCGAACCCCAGGTACGAGACGGCCAGGACGAGGCCCGAACCGGCCAGCACCGAACGGCGCGGACGCCCGGACAACCGCCGCACCAGGGCGACCTGGGCGGTGATCACCAGCAGCGTGTTGCCGACGAACACCGCCGAGGCCCAGGCGGGGGAGGCGTGCAGGTGGGTCACCAGCAAGGCGGGCAGCGCCACCTCCAGGACGTCGAAGCAGAACGCGTACGGCAGGTTGGCGAGGTTCAGCGCCCGCAGCCGCCGGGCGGCACCCGGGTCCTGTGCGGGTGCGGGTGCGGGGTCCTGCGCCGGGGCCGGTACGTCGGGAGCGTCCTTCCGCGGTACGGCCCCGCCGACCGGCCGGCCCTGCCGCGTCCGCAGTGAGTGCACCAGTCCGGCGGCCAGCAGGCAGGCGAGCCCGGTCACCGCGGCCAGCCCGCGCAGCGCCCCCGGGCCCGCGGCGACCGCACCGGTCGCGATCAGGGCCCCCGCCCCCAGGCCCGCGTTGCGCAGCGAACGCCCGGTCGCCAGCGCCGTGTCCCGGTCGCGGCCGTCGGTGAACGCGGCGACCAGGGCGGCGTGGGCCGTCGGCCAGCACTGGGTGCCCAGGCCGAGCAGCACCACGGCCGCCGTGAAGCCGGCCGGGCCGTCCGCGCCGACCAGCACCGCGACCCCGGCCGCCCGTACCAGCAGGGTGGCGACCACCGGTCCGGTCCGGGCGCCACCGTCGATCCAGCGCCCGGTCAGCGGGACGGCGGCCAGCCCGGCCAGCAGGCCCAGCGACAGCGCCAGCCCGGTCCGCCCGGCGCCCAGGCCGAGCACGAACACCCCGTACACCAGCAGGAACGGGCGCAGCAGCCCGGCCCCCAGCGCGTCCACGACCAGCGCCACCGCGTACCGGCCGCTGCCGCCGACCCGCAGCCCGTCGACCCGCAGGCCGCCGAGCCACAGCCGGGCCGGCCGCCGTCCGCGCCGCCCAGTCCGGTCGGCGACCGGTGCGGCAAGGGGGGATGCGGCCCGCGGCGGGACGGGTTCCTTCTCCTCGATCAGATCCATGGCCGCCACGCTGCGCCCGCCCCGACCCCGCGGGCACGTCGGTTGACGGTGATCGTCAACCGACGCGGGCGGCGGCACGGGCCACTGGCAGGATCGGTGGCATGAGCCTCACCGTCGACGTCACCGGACTGCCGCCCGAGCGACTGCTCTTCGCCCCCTCGCCGCTGGCCGAACTGCACGCGATGCTGCACGTGCTCGCCGAACCCGCCCACCACCCGCTGCTGCACGGCTGGGCCGCCGCGACCACCGCCGCCCTGCGGCCCGAACTCGCCGACCGGCTCCTGGAGGCCGACGTCCTCTGGCGGGCCGCCCGGGCCGACTTCCTCCTCCCGGCCCGCCCCGCCGCCACACTCGCCGAGGAACTCGACGCCGTCGACCGGATCGACGACGAGCGCTACGTCCAGGCCGCCCTGGTCACCACCTGCGGCGCGCCCCGGCGCGGACGGCGGGTGCCCTCCCCGCTCACGGACGCCGCCGACCGCGAGCGCGCCCGCGAACTCGCCCTCGCCCGCGGCCCCCGCCAGGCCGCCTTCGCCGAACGGCTGCTGACCGACCCGCCCGCCGTCCGCAGGCTGGTACGGCGCCTGCTGGAGGAGTGCGAGCAGGCGTTCTTCGCGGACGCCTGGCGCCGGGTGCTGCCCGACCTCGCCGCCGACGCCCGCCGGAAGACCGACCTGCTGGAGCGGCGCGGACCGGCGGAGGCCGTGGCGGACGTCTCCGCCTCCGTCACCCTGGACGGCGCCGACCCGGCCCGCCGGCGGATCGTCATCGACAAGCTCGACGACATCGCCACCAGCGCGACCGCCGCCGGCGGCATGACCTTCATCCCGAGCGCGTTCGGCCGCCCGCACCTGGTCGTCGTCCACACCCACGGCTGGCAGCCGGTCGTCCAGTACCCCGTCGCCCACCCCGGAGCCGGCGAACCCGTCTCCCTCGCCCTGGTCCAGCAGCGCCTGGAGGCCCTCGCCCACCCCGTCCGGCTGCGCCTGGCCCGCTCCATCGCCCGCAGCGCCCGGACCACCGTCGAACTCGCCGACTTCTGGCAGCTGACCCCGCCCGAGGTCTCCCGCCACCTCGCCGTCCTCCGCCGGGCCGGCCTCCTCACCACCCGCCGCCGCGGCCGGTACGTCCTCTACCAGCTCGACCTCGGAGCAGGCGCCCGCCTCGGCACCGACCTCCTGGAGGCGGTCCTGCGATAGCCCGAACCGTGACCGGCCGGGCGTTGCCGCGGTGGGCGGGGCGGTGTCGGATCGGCGGTACCGGGGGGCGGGGCAACGGGCCCGGCGGGCCGCGACGGAACGGAGGAGACCGATGCAGAACGTGCGACTGCGCGGAGCGGTGGCGGTGGCCCTCGGCCTCGCCGCCGCGGGCCTTGCCGGAGGCGTCGGCACGGCGGGCTGGAACGGGGACTACGGCGACGCGAACTCGCCCTGACTTCGGCTGCCGTCGTACTCGGTGAAGTCCAGGGCCACGTAGTCGTGGCCCGTCTTCTCATTGAAGGCCTTGACCTCGTCGTCCACGCTCTCGGCCCCGGCGAGCACCACCTCAGCGATCCGCTCGATCTCGCGCTGAGCTCGTCCAGCCGCTGCCAGCTCACCGACGGGGGCAGTAGTTCCGCTCTCAGGGCCCCGAATCATGCCGTCGGCCCCCGACACGGCCTTCACGGTGCTCTCGGTTCTCGCCCACATCTCCCGGCATCTCGATCATGAACCGCTGCCAGAACTCACCGATACTCGCTCTCCGTTTTCGGTTCTGGCACAGATCTTGGGGAGCGGTCGCGGAGGGTGACAGGTTCGTTCGATTGCAGGGAGGGCCACGGCCCTGGAGACCGTCAGCGTTCACGCATTCTGGTCCACCACCAGCGCGTCGTCGCCCACTCGCTGTAGTTGGGCTCCGGCAAGGTGCGGCGCTCGAATTCCTCATCGATACGCGTGATCAATCGGCCCAAGTCCCGTTTGGCTCCGGGCGGAAGGTACAGCATCGCCCACTCCAGGTCATCACGGGCATCTCCCACCCCCGGCGAATCAAACGCGGAGGCGTCCAGGTAGCGTCCGGGCTGCTTAAGAGCCCACTCGAAACGCGAGATTGCCTTGGCGACCGCGTTGGGCCACATCTCCTGGTCTTCGACCCGGCGGATCGCTGCACGAGTCCGCGCGGAGACACCAGGGACCCTCAGGACCGGATACTGCCATCGTGGCCGCCACCGCTCTGCACGGACGGCCTTGGGACGCCTACGCGGCATCGCCCTTTCGGATCAACATGAGGTCATCCTGCCACGGCTGGGTACCTGCATGCACTGGCTATATGCCGGCCGCGGCTGGGGTTCCTACTATCCGGTTCTCGCGCGGCTCTTGGGGAACATCGCGAAGTGTTACTGGAGAAGGATCATCTTGCGGAGCAGTTCGAAGCCGGCGCGGCCGTAGAGCTGCCGCTTGATCTTCTTAAAAGTTACGTGGAATCTGTCCGGGGTGATCATGTCTCCTCGGTGCAACCACGGACTTGGGAGACGGCTTGAGCGGCACGATGGTGCTGAAGGAGAAGTGGCCGGTGCTGGGCCGGCATGAGCAGGCGGCGATGTGGCTGCAGATCTGGACTGATCTCGGTCGGGCGCCGAGGACGATCGACGCCTACGCCCGCGGATTGGCCGAGTACCTGGGGATGTGTGAGCGGGAGGACGTCGATCCGGTCACCGCGAATCGCGCCTACATTGCCGCCTATGTACGGGAGTTGACGTCACGGCCGCACCGTCGGGGCACGAATGTGGTGGCGATCGACTCGGGGTCGGGGCTGGCGAACGCCACGATCCAGCAGCGCCTGGTGCCGGTCCGCCTGTTCTACGACTTCCTCATGGAGGAGGGTCTGCGCGAGTCGAACCCGGTGGGCCGCGGCCGGTACACCCCGGGGCGCCAGAGGGGCGGGCAGCAGCGCGGGCTGGTGCCGCGACTGACGAAGCTGCCGTGGATCCCCAGCGAACAGCAGTGGCTGGGGATCCTGCAGGTCGCGCGGGAGGAGCCGGTCCGCAACCGGGTGATGCTGGCTCTGGCCTACGATGCCGCGCTGCGGCGGGAGGAGTTGTGCTCGCTGCGGACCGACGACCTCGATCCGGCCCACCGGACGCTGCGGGTGCGGGCGGAGACGACGAAGAACCGGCTGGAGCGGGTGGTGCCGTACTCGGCGTCGACCGGCGTGCTGATGTCGGCCTACCTCAGCCACCGGGCCACGATCAGCCGGGCCAGGGGCCATTGTTCCTGTCGGAGTCCCGGCGCAACCACGGGCAGCCGCTGACCCTGTGGACCTGGTCGAAGGTGGTCCGCCGGATCGCCCTGGCAGCCGGTGTCCCGCGATTCTCGACCCACACCACCCGACACCTGTGCCTGACCGATCTGGCCCGGATGGGCTGGGAGTTGCACGCGATCGCGACCTTCGCCGGCCACCGCAACACCGATTCCACGCTCCAGTACATCCACCTGTCCGGCCGGGACCTGGCCGACAAACTGGCCCGCGGCATGGAGCACATCCACGCCTGGCGAATACAGATGCTCACCTCCGCGGACGGCACGACGGCTGGGGTGTCACGATGACCGCACCCCTGCCGGCTACCGCCGAGAACGGGGCCGGACGCTGGTCCTGGCCGATCTCCCCGCCCCGCGACGACGCCGCGGTGGCAGTGCGACCTGCCGAGGCCAGAGCCGTGGCCGACCTGGGCGTGCGCACCCTGCGGCGGCTGCAGTACCACGACCCGTCCGCGCCGGGCTGGCGCGTGATCGCGCGGCTGCTGGGTCCGTTGGAGGCAGTCAACGCCGCTCTGGACTCCCCACCCACCCCACACCGACGACGGGCCATGCTCGACGTGGTCGCAGTGCTGCTGACGCGGTGCGCGGAGACCGGCCGAACCTTCTGGGGCTGGACCGAGGAGGAATGGCTCCACCTGCTCGGCCGCACTCAGGCCGAGTTCCGTCGACATGCGCCCGCCTGGGCAGGCGACGAGGTCCGCCCCTATCTCGCGGCCCACGCCTACCTCGTCGGATCCTTCAACGAGTTCCACCGGCTCGGCAGCTTCCAGCGGCTCACCCTGGCCTGGCGGATCTTCGGACGCGACCGCGTCAACGGCGAGATCGCACGACTTCGCGCGGTTCTGGTCGCCTGGGGCTACCGGCTCGGCCGGGACGAGGACACTGTGCTGCCGATGGTGGCCTGCCAGCTGTTCCTGCTCAACCGCAGCCCGCATCTTGAGGATCTGGACACCGCACTGTTCGACCGGGTCCGCCACGACGGGCTGCTGGAAGGCAGCCGGCTGAACACTCTCCATGCGATGCAGCGGGCGGTCGCCGGGCTCGGCTTCTGTGATCCTCCACGTCCCGGCACCGGCCGCCACTCGGCCCGGGCCAGTGGCGGCGCGCCGATCTGGGAACAGTGGGCCGACCGCTGGCACGCCACCTCGACGCTGACCCCGCGCGTTCGCGGCGGCGTCCGCTCGAACCTGCTCAAGGTCGGCCGGTGGATCGCCGCCGAACAGCCCGACGCCGCCGATCCGGCCGACTGGACCCGGCAGACCTGTGCTTCGTGGATCGCCGCGCTGGACCGGATGAAGGTCGGCGACTACGTCCAGCGCACGACCGGGCTGGGCGACCGTCTCGGCAAACCGCTGGAAGCGCCCAGCAAGGCCGGGCAGATCACCGCGCTGCGGACGTTCTTCCGTGACTGCCAGGAATGGGAGTGGCTGCCCCGCCGCTTCGACCCCGTTCGCGCGTTGGCCGTCCCCCGCAGCATCACCGCGCTCCTGGGACCCGACCCCAGGGTGATCGCCGACGAGGTCTGGGCGAAACTGTTGTGGGCGGGCCTGAACCTGGAACCCGCCGACCTCCCCCAGACCCGCTCCGGGCACTTCTACCCCTTCGAACTGGTCCGAGCGGTCACGCTGACCTGGCTGTTCTCCGGACAACGCAGCAACGAGATCGCCCGGCTGAAGGTGGGCTGCATCCGCTGGCAGCACGACGGGACACCGATCGCCGGCGACTCACAGCAGGTTCTGGCCCGCGACGCGGTCTGCCTGCTCGACGTCCCCACCCACAAGACCGGCACCGCCTTCACCAAGCCGGTCGACCCGATCCTCGGCCAGGCCGTCGACGCCTGGCAGGCCGCCCGCCCGGACCAGCCGAAGTTCACCGACCGTCGCACTGGTGAGTTGGTCGATCCGCTGTTCGCGGTCCGGGCCCGCCGCGTCTCCACGAGCTACATCAACAGCACCGTCATCCCGATGCTCTGCCGCAAGGCCGGAGTCCCGGCCGCCGACGTCCGCGGCAACATCACCAGCCACCGCGCCCGGTCCACCATCGCCAGCCAGCTCTACAACGCCAAGGAACCGATGACCCTGTTCGAGCTGCAGGCCTGGCTGGGCCACCGTTCGCCGCAATCCACCCAGTACTACGCCAAGATCACACCCAACACCCTGTCCAAGGCCTACTCCGAAGCCGGCTACTTCGAACGCAACGTGCGCACCATCGAGGTCCTGGTCGACCGCGACGCGGTCGCCTCCGGCGCCGCCGCGGCCGGTGAACCCTGGCAGCACTACGACCTCGGACACGGCTACTGCAGCTACACCTTCTTCGAGCAGTGCCAGCACCGCATGGCTTGCGCGCGCTGCGACTTCTACAGCCCCAAGGAATCCACGCGATCCCAACTCCTGGAAGCCAAAAGCAACTTGCAGAAGATGGCCGTCTCCATCCCGCTGACCGACGACGAGCAGGTGGCCGTCGAGGACGGCCAGGCAGCCGTGGACCGACTACTCGACCGCCTGACCGACACACCCACGCCAGCCGGCCCGACACCACGGGAACTGGACATCCCAGCGACTGCCCGACTTCTGCCGATCGTCGACGTCCGACAGGGCGGGACAGGCTCCGCACCGGGCTGATATCGGAGTGCGCACGGGCCCGGGAGAGTGTCACAGTCACTGCCGTGACCTTGATGAACATGCTCGTCGACTTCGCCCGAACCGGCCGGATCGGGCCCCTGAACTGCGGAATGCCCCTGGCCGAGGCAGAGGACCTCCTTGGCCCGGGGCGCCCGCACCCCGCCCACATCATGAAGGGGCCCGACATCGACGGCTACCCCTACTCCTGGAACGGGCTGCAGCTGGTGGTCACTCAGCGCGCCGTCAGCGGAATCTGGATCAACCTCTGGCCTGGTTCGACCGCCAAACTCCCGCCGCTCGTCCTGCCTGATTCCGAGTCATTCGAGGCCACCGTGCTCCGCGAGGAACTGATCACGGCCCTCGACACGGCGGGCTGCCACCACGAGGTCAACCCTGTCCTGACCTTCGACGAGCAGTCGAGCATCCTCACCCAGCCCGCCGAGGTCTGCGCTGTCTTCAGCCTGCCCGGCCGGGACAACCACGTCCCGCACCGCGATCGGCACTACCTCGACGTGATGCACAAGCACACGGCTTGACATCGCTGATTCCACAGAATGATGCGGTTGACGGCGCCCTCGATGCTGCCGGAGCTCCAGTCGAGAGTGAGCCCTGCTGTCACGGCGTCGAGGTCTCGGAGCAGGTGGAGTGCGAAGCCGGTGAGGCCCGGTAGCTGGCTGGCGTCGACTGCGTCGATCCAGGTGGGGAGTGTGGAGCCGAGGCGGTCGGTGAGGATCTCACCGAAGTCGCGGACGTGTCCGGCGGCCTTGTCCAGTTCGGGGCAGTGGGCCAGGACCTCCTTCAGACCGGCCCGGTCCACCTCGTTCAGGGTCGAGGGGTGTCGGGTGAGCCAGCCGGTCACCTGCCGCACCGTCGGCGGTCGCGGCGGCGCACCGGCCGGAGCCCCGCGGAGGGTGGCGATGTGGGAGCGGACCATCTGGTAGGTGACGGGCGTGTTGTCGGCAACGAGTTCACTGTGGAGGTGGGTGACGCTGGTGCATCCCGCGGCGAAGCGTCGCTCCAGGTAGGGCTTGTAGGGGTCCAGTCTGCTGGGCCGGGGGCGGTTCTCGCGGATGGTGTCCTGCCAGCGTGCGGCGTTCGCGTACCGGAGGACGGTGTTGAGGCCCCAGCCCAAGTGTCGGGCGATCGCCCGGCGTGAGTGGCCTTGGGCCAGGAGCTCGTGAACCTGGGCGTGTGCCGCCTTCTTTCTCTCGGCACGTCGGCCGACGGGCTCCAAGTCGTCCTGCGGTCGACCGGAAACAAGTCCGGTGGCCTCCGGCAGCATGCTGCTGGGCGATGGGTTGCGCAGGCAGTCGCGGTGGGCGGCGACGCAGGTCTCCACGGCCCGGCCGAGGCTCTGCCACAGATGGAACCGGTCAGCGACCTGCAGAGCGTCAGGGGCACCGCGCCGTGCGCCTTCGGCGTAGGCGCCCGCCCGGTCCCGGCAGATGATCTCCACGCCGGGGTGACGGACCAGCCACGCAGCCAGCGGCCCGGCCTCACGTGTCGGGAGCACATCGACCACGCGATGGTCTTCGACGCTGGTCAAGACGGTGGAGTAGGTCTGGCCGCGACGGATCGCGAAATCGTCCACGCCCAGCACACGCGGCGTGCTGAACGCGGGATCGGGCAATGCCATGACCCTGCGCAACAAGGTCATCCTTCCCGCGCCGAAGCCCAGCTGGGCTGCCAGCCGGGCGCCGGCCCGACCGGCGAGCGCGAGCCCCACGCGCTCCAGGGCATGGTTGAGCCGGGTGGTGAACCGTGCGTACGGGGCCGCCAGCCGCGAGAACCGCTCAGCAAACGTCCGACGCGGACAGTCCGCCGCCCCACAGATGAAACGCCGGACCACCAACCGGATCACGAAGCCCTGTTCAGCGAGCGGAAGATCCTTCAATCTGCGGCGATATCGGTCGTGCACCCGGTCCGAGAAGCGGCCACAGTCCGGACACTCCGCCCCGGCACGTCGGCCCCGCGCCACCACCTCGACCGTACCGAACAAGGCGGTCACCGCCTCGACGTCCAAGTCGTCGATCCCGTCGAACACGAGCGAGTCCCAGAACGATGCGTTGGTCTGCATGACCAGCACGATCACCGCCATCGGCCGACTACGGCAGATACCACCAAGGAGGTGATGGAGCGTCACTTCCGGCTGCCGGGCAGCCAGGCGTACGCGGTCTCACGCGACCCAGCCCCTCACAATCGAACACCAAGGTGACGCTCCGCGACCGCTCCCCAAGATCTGTGCCAGAACCCCGTTTTCAGGTTCTGGTCCAACTTCTGGATGCTGTTGGTGATCTTCACCGGTCAGGGTGAGATTGCCGCGATCGGCCGTCGTTGAGCACGCCTGTCTGCTGTTCTGGCCTGGAGATTCGGGCTGTTCAGTGGGGGTGGGCTGCGGTGGCGATGGGGTACTGGTCCGGGCGGGAGATCCCGGCGTTGACCGTGCGGATGGCCCGGGCGAGCAATCCGCGGGGCACGGCGGCGATGTGGGTGCGGGATCACCTGGAGGGTCTATTCACGGACAGCGACTTCGAGGAGTGGTATCCCGCTGACGGGCGTCGTGGTCTGTCACCGGCTCGTCTGGCACTCGTGTCGGTGCTGCAGTACGCGGAGAATCTCACCGACCGGCAAGCCGCCGAGGCCGTCCGGTGCCGTTTGGACTGGAAATTACTGTCTGGGGCTGGAGTTGGACGATCCGGGCTTCGACTTCTCGGTGCTGAGCGAGTTCCGTGACCGGATGGCCGAGGGCGATCGGGCGGACCGGCTTCTGGCGGTGATGGTCGAGCGCCTGGCGGAGGCCGGGCTGGTCAAACGGCGCCGGCGGCAGCGGACCGACTCCACGCACGTCCTGGCGGCAGTGCGGCGCCTGGACCGGATCGAGCTCGTTGGGGAAACCCTGCGGGCGGCCCTGGCGGAGCTGGCCGTCTCCGACGAGGAATGGGTATCCGCCCTGGTCACAGGCGAGTGGGCCCGACGATACGGCCGGCCGGTGCGCTATGACCGGCTGCCCAGGGAGACCAAGGAGCGCGAGCAGTACGCGCTCAGGGCCGGCGAGGACGGCATGCGGCTGGTCCAGGCCCTCCTCGCTCCCCACACCCCAGCCAGGCTTCGGTGGCTGCCACAGGTGGAGGTGCTGCGACAGGTCTGGGTCCAGCAGTACTGGTTCGACGAGCACGACGCTCTGCGATGGCGCGGGCCGAAGCAGACCCGCGACCGGCAGAGCCGACGCCACACCGCCCGCCGGACGACTTCTTCGGGGGCGGCCGCCGAGGGCAGACCCGATCCGGCGACGGCACGTGTCCCCTGGTCGTCGGTGGAGATCGTCTCTCCTCACGATCCTCAGGCGCGCTTCAGTCACAAGCCCGGCAAGGCCGAGTGGGTTGGCTACAAAGACCACCAGACCGAGACCTGCGACGACGGCCTGCCCAACGTGATCGTCCACGTCGCCACCACACCGGCGCCCGAACAGGACATCGACGCCTTGGAGAGGATCCATTCCGACCTCGCGACGCGCGACTATCAGGCGCTCCCCCTGCGGTCGTCACTCTCGTGGCGATCGGCGGCCGTGCCGAGGAGCGCAGCGTGCGCGCGCCCGGCGATCTCGTCGGGCTCACCGGCTGCGTCGACGGTGACGAGAAGGCCCTGCTCGACGTAGTACCGGACAACGGGCTTCGTCATCGCGTCGTACCGGGTGAAGCGACCACGAACGCCCTCGTCTGTGTCGTCCTCGTGCGGATAGAGGTCACCGCCGCAAACAGGGCAGCCGCCGTCGGCGGTGGTGTCGACGGCCGGCTCGTAGCGGTGGCCCGGATCGCTACGGCACAGGCGTCGGGCCGTCCAGTGGCGGACGCGGCGCTCGACCTCCTCCTCGGGAAGGCGCAGATGCACCACAGCGTGGAGGGGGGTGCCGAGATCGAGGAGTAGGTGGTCCAAGGCCTGGGCCTGGGCGGTGTTGAGCGGGTGTCCTTTGAGGACGAAGGCGCGGCGGTCCGC
>NZ_JBSGFD010000128.1:0-25398 GCF_053603215.1 Kitasatospora sp. NPDC004240
TGTTCTGTTCCCCGCGGGCCTGCGCCTCTCTCCCTCCGCGGCCCGGCCCGTGAGGGGCCCGGCCCGTGCACCGGGCACCGCCTGCCCGCCGCACCGCAGGCGCCCAGGTGCCATGCACCCGCCACCCGTATGAGCCGTCGGCACCCGCCGCCGACCCAGCAGAGAGGTGCCCCATGGCCGACCGACCCCCTCAGGACCCCGAACCAGCACCGCCGGTGGTCCGGCTGCGCCGCGAACTCACCGTCCAGCCCCTGCGCCTCGCCGCCGCCCTGCTTCTCGCCGTCGTGGCCACCGCCGCCGCCCTCGCCCTGCCCCTGCTGGTCCAGAAGATCGTCGGCGACTTCTCCGCCCACCGCTCCCTTGCCCCCGGCCTGCTGATGATGGCCGCGGCCGCCGTCGGCGGGGCAGTGGCGCACGCGTTCTCGGGCTTCCACCTGGCGCACGTCGGCGAGGGGATGACCTGCCGCCTGCGGATCACCGTCATGGCGCACGCGCTGCGGCTCCCGCTGCCCGTGGTCCGGGCCAGCGGCACCGGCGAACTCGCCGCCCGGGTCACCTCCGACGCGCAGCTGCTCGGGCAGGTGGTGGAGGTGGCGATGCAGCTGCCGCTGGCCGCCCTCAGCGTCGCCGCGACCCTTGCCGTGATGGTGTGGATCGACTGGGTCCTCACCGCCGTCACCGTGGCCGCCCTCGCCCTGCTGACCGTCCTGGTCATCCTGATCATGCGCCGGATGCGCTCCAACGTCACCAGGCAGCAGGACGCAGTGGGCCGGATCGCCCAGCGCTTCACCGCCAACCTGGACGCCCTCACCACCATCAAGGCCCACCGGGCGGAGCCGGTCGCCGACCGCGTCCTCGCCGGGGACGCCGAACAGCTGCGCGCCGTCTCGCTGGCCGGCGCCCGCCTCGGCGCACTGGTGCCCGCGGTGCTGATGCTCGGCAACCAGTTCGCGATGATCGCGGTCATCCTCACCGGCGGCGCCCGCCTCGCCGCGGGCGACCTCGGCGTGGCGGCGTTCGCCGCGTTCCTGCTCTACCTGCTGCAGACCGTCCCGTCCGTGAACACCCTGGCCACCGGCTTCGGACGCCTCCAGGCCGGACTGGCCGCCCGCGACCGCTGCAACGACCTGCTCGCCATGCCGCTGGAGACCGACCACGACGACGCCCACCGCACCGCCCCCACCCCGCCGCCGGACGCCCCCGCCGTCGTCTTCCGCGACGTCTCCTACACCCACGCCGGAGCCGACGAGGCCGCCCTGCGCTCCGTCTCCTTCAGCATCCCGCGCACCGGCCTGACCGCCGTCGTGGGACCGTCGGGTGCCGGGAAGAGCACCGCCCTCGCGCTCGTCAGCCGGTTCGTCCGGCCCTCCGCCGGGTCGGTCAGCGTCCTCGGTCACGACGTCCGGGCCTGGCCACTGGACGCGCTGCGCGCCCGGATGGCCTACGTGGACCAGGCGTTCACCCTGGTCGAGGCGAGCGCCCGCGAGAACCTCCAACTCGGCCGCCCCGGCACGGCCGGCGACACGGAACTGGCCGGGGCACTGGCCGCGGTCGGCCTGACCGAGGACGTCGCCCGGCTCCCGCAAGGGCTCGACACCGTACTGGGCCGCGAATCCGACCTCTCCGGCGGCCAGCGCCAGCGGATGGCACTGGCCCGGGCCCTGCTCACCGACGCCGACATCGTCCTGCTCGACGAGCCCACCAGCCAGCTGGACGGCCTCAACGAGCTGCGCTTCCGCGAGATCGTCGAGCACCTGGCCCGCCACCGGGCCGTGGTCGTGGTCGCCCACCGGCTCACCACCGTCCAGCACGCCGACCACGTGATCATGATGAACCGCGGCACCGTCGTCGACGCCGCCGACCACCCCACCCTCCTCACCCGCTGCCTCCCCTACCGCGAACTGGTCGCCAGCCAGACCGGCACCGCCCTCCTGGGCGGCCGCTGACACCGCGTCGGAGCCGAAGCGCACGGTGCGCCGCAAGAGCGCGAGCGCCGTACGGACGTCGCCCAGGACGGCCCCGCGCCCCCGGACCCGCCCGGCCGGGGTCTCGGTGACCACGTCCTCGGTGAAGGACGGCCGCGCCCACGCCTCGTCGAACACCCGGCCGTTGAGCGGGCACGGATGACGATCGAACAGGTCGGTGATCTCGGCACGGTCGCCCAGGGCCGTCGGCGCCCCTCGGAAAGCGATTCCCCGGCCGGCCGGTGTGCTGATATCCCTTCCGCATGACCTTCTACGAAGACCTCAGCCGGTACCGGTACGTCGACGGCCAGGAGACGCTGTCCGTGCCCGGCGGCGGCTTCGTCACCTACCAGCCCGCCGAGCCGCGCCTCAACGTCGGCTGGCTGGACGACACATGTGAACCCGGCCCGGTCGACGAGGAGTTCGCGGCCGCGCTGCGCCTGGTGGTCACCGGCCAGCGGTTCAACGTCATGCGCGGTATGCACGGCTGCGGGCTCTGCGATCCCGACCTCGTGAGGGACTGGGAGGGCGCGCGGAGGCGCGAGGTCTACGGCCACCACGAGATCCGCGTTCCGGGTGACGGGGTCGTGTACGCCGCCCCCAGCCTGATCGGGCACTACGTCACCGAGCACGGGTACCGGCCGCCGCAGCCCTTCGTCGACGCGGTGCTCGCCTTCACGGCCGCCGGCGGCCATCTCGGCGAGCCCGCCTGGATCCCGCACGACGCGACCCGCTCGTAGCGCCGGGCGCCCCGGGGCCTTGGGCGCCCCCGGCGGGGGACGCGTTCCCGCGGCCGGAAGAATCGCAGGCCGAAGTCCTGGTCACAGCGCACCGGCGGGCCTACGATTCCCGGCACGGCAGCCCCGTCCCCACAGCCGGGTGCCGCCTCGCAGAACAGCCGCGTCCCCCGGCGCGGCTGTCCTCCCCATGGCCGGGGCCCCGCGAACGCCCCCCTCGTCCCCGGGACCCCGGCCCCTGCGCCACACCCCGCCTGCCCGGCGCCCGCGACGAAGCTCAGTCCTGCCAGTAGAACAGCAGCGTGTCCACGGTCAGCGGCCGGCGGGCGCCGAAGTGGTACACGGCGAGGCCCTCGACCGTGACGGCACCGTCGGCGGCGTCGATCCAGCGGAACCCGGCCGCCTCCAGCGCCGCCCGGGCCGGATGGCCGTCGTCCCAGGCGGTCGCGAACCGGCCGAGGGTGCTGACACGCACCTCCTCCTCGCCGAGCTCGTACACGTGGTACGTGCCGTCGCCCTGCTGGTGGTGCTCCCCGGCCGGGACCGGCGGCGCCGGATCGAGCCCGGCCGCGACGAGGGCGGCCGTGGCCCGGTCGAGCTGCGCCGCCACGTCGACCGGGGCGGGCGGTGCGGCGCAGATCGCCTCGATCCGCCAGCGCGGATCGCTCGCACGCTCGCACCACAGCCCGTACTCGTGGACGATCGCCGCCCGCACCTCCCCGTCCAGACCCTCGACCTCGACCCGGGGAGCGCCCAGGACGCGGTCCAGCGCCCGGGTCTCCTCGGCGTCCTCGGTCAGCCGGTACAGCGCGAACGCGGCCCACAGCGCCGCCTCGGTGCCCGGCGCCCCGGCGATGTACGCGCGCAGCCGGTCGACGTCGGTGAGCAGCTGCTGCGCGCCGTACGCGACCGTACGATCCGGGTCGGCGAGCGCGTCGGTGACGTCCTCGCCCGCGCGCTCGCGCAGCCGGGCCCGGACCAGCCGGTGCGCGGGCCGGGTGTCGTCCAGCCCGGCCAGGACGGCCGCCGTCCCGTGGCGCCGGGCCAGGGCCCGCAGGCCCGTCCCGCCGGCGTCCTGCCGGTGCTGCCACGGGTCGGCGGCGAGTACCGCCAGCCCGTCGGTCGCGGTCAGGTCGCCGAGACGGCCGCGTGCCAGCAGGAACGCCTCGCCCAGGCCGTAGGCGTGATCGAGCGCCCGGTCCGGGTGACGCAGCCACGGCAGCAACTCGGCCCGGTCGGCGAGCAGTTCGAGCAGGGCGATGCGCACCTCGGCGGTGTCCCCGCTGTCCCGCACCCGTTCCAGCAGCGCGGGCACCCGCCGCGGCGGCACGTTCCCGCCGAGCGCCCTCACGCACGCGTGCCGCCGCCACCAGGGGTGCGAGGGGTCGGCGGCGTACCGGGCCAGCCGGTCGGGATCCACCCCGGCCAGGCCGTCCAGGTCGACCCGGCCGGCCTGGGGGACGAGGGATTCGATCAGACGCATCCCCGCATGCTAGGACGGCTCCGACGCGGCCCGCGATGCATGGGTCCGCCGGACGGCCGGCCGGCCCGGCCGGTCGGGGGACCGCCGTCGGCCCGCCCGCCCGTCCGCCCGGTGCGGCGACCGTCCGGTCCGTCGTGCCCCGCGTTCGCGCGCCGGAGGGCCGACAGGTGGGAAGGTGGGGCGTCACGGGCGGCACGGTCACCCCGCGCGCGCCGGCCGGTACTCCACCGGCCGGGGCGGGCGGGGCGGGCGGGCCGCCGGAAACGACCCTTGAGGAGAAGGCACCACCTTGGCAACCGACTACGACGCCCCACGGGACACCGGTGACGGCGGCAGCGACGACAGCATCGAGGAACTGAAGAGCCAGCGCGACGACAAGAAGGGCTCCGCGGTCGACGTCGACCTGGAGGCCGTCGAAGGCCTGGAGCTCCCGGGCGCCGACCTGTCCGGCGAGGAACTCACCGTCCGGGTCGTGCCGTTGCAGGACGACGAGTTCACCTGCATGACCTGCTTCCTGGTCCACCACCGCGCCCAGCTCGCCGGTGAGGACAGGAACGGGCAACCGATCTGCCGCGACTGCGCGTCCTGACGGTCGCACGGGCCGGACACCGCGCCGGGGCCACCCGAACCCGGTTCGGGTGGCCCCGGCGGCCCGTCGACCGGGCCCGCAGGCTAGTCGTCGTCGTAGTCGTACCCGTCGTCGTTGCCGTCGGAGCCGTACCCGGCGTCGTCGTAGTCGCCGGGGTGCTGGTCGACGCCGTAGTCGACCCCGTGGTCCGGCACCGGTTCGCCGTGGCCGGGCTCGATGACGGCGGCCTCGTTGTCGGGGTGCGCGGTGGCGTCGAAGTAGCCGGCCTGCCCGGCACCACCCTGCTCGGCGGGGCCGCCCTGCTCGGCGGACGCGCCGTCAGGGCCCGAGGAGGCCGGGCCGTTGCCGTCGGTCGCCTCGATCTCGGGCAGCCGGTCGCCGTAGGTGAGGGTGGTGCGGCGGACGAGCCGGTCCACCGCCACCCGGCTGCGGCGCAGCCGGCCGAGCGCACGGACCGCCTCGGTCAGCCGTGCGGCCTCCGTGCGGTGGCCCTCGGCGGCGAAGAGGCCGGCGGCGGCCCGCCAGGCCTTGCGGCCCTCGCCCACCCGGCCCGCGGCGAGTTCGGCCAGGCCGAGGTTCTCCAGGGCCTGGGCGCGGCCGTAGTGGTCGTCGATCCTCTGGAAGAGGTCGTGGGCGAGCCGGTAGTGGACGGCGGCCTGCTCCGGGTGCCCGTCGCGGTGGGCCACGGTGCCGAGGTTGACCACGGACTGCGCCGTTCCCCGTACGTCGTCGAGCGCCCGACGGACCTTCAGCGCCTCGGCGTGGCAGGCGGCGGCCCTGGCGTGGGCGCCGCCGTTGAGGTGGAGGTTGCCGAGGTTGGTGAGGACGACGGCGAACGCGGCGCGGTCCCCGCCCTCCCGGAACATCCCCGCCACCTGCTCGTAGCGGCGCACGGTCTCGTCCGCGGGCCCCCCGGCGCCCTCGGTGTCCTGCAGCACGCGCAGGACCTGACCGAGTACCACACGGACCCCGTCGGTGTCGTCGGCCGCCGCGTAGGCGGCCTGCGAGCGGCGGTAGTGGCGGAGGGCGTCGTCGAAACGCCGCCGCTGGGCGTGGGCGCGGCCGAGGTGGCGCAGCAGGGCGCCCTCGCTCGCGTGGTCACCGGCGCGGCGGGCGCATTCGGAGGCGAGTTCGTGGGTGACGGTCCAGTCGTCCCACAGTTTGCGCCGGTCGAGGTAGACGGTGAGGTGGAGGGCGAGGGCGGCGGCCTCGGCGGCGAAGCCCGAGGCCGCCGCGAGGCGCACCGCGCCGACGAGGGCGGGGCGTTCGGCGTCGAGCCAGGCCAGGGCGTGGCGGAGGTCGGGGAAGAGGTCGCCGGCGCCGGACGCGGAGCCGCCTCCCAGCCGGGCGTCGGCCTGGGCGGCGGCGCGCACGTAGTGGCCCAGCAGCCGCCGGACGGCCTGGCGCCGGACCTGGTCGGTGTCCTCGTCCCGGGTGCGTTCGCGGGCGTAGCGGCGCAGCAGGTCGTGGTACCGGTAGCGGCCGTGCCGGGGGCCCGCCTCGGCGAGCAGGTGGGCGGCGGCCAGGGCTTCCAGGGCGGTGTCGGCGTCGGCCTGCGGCAGTGCGGTGAGGGCGGCGGCCTCCACGGCGTGCAGGTGGGGGCCGGGGTGGAGCGAGGCGAGGCGGAACAGGCGGGCCTGGGCGGGTGGCAGGCGGGTGTAGGAGAGGTCGAACGCGGCGCGCACCGCCGTGCCGGCGCCGGCGCCCGGTACGGCGAGGTCGAGCGGGCCGGAGCTCCCGCCGAGCCGCTCCAGCAGGGTGCGGGGCGGCAGGCGCGGGTCGAGGACGAGTTCGGCGGCCGCGAGGTCGAGGGCCAGCGGGAGGTGGTCGCAGGCGCGGGCGAGGGCCCTGAGGTCGTCGGGTTCGTCGGCGCGGGGGTCGCCCGGCCGGGCCCGGGTCAGGGCCAGCCGCAGGAAGGCCAGGGCCTCGGCCTCGTCGAGCGCGGTGACCTCGTGCTGGCGGGCGCCGGTCAGCGCGGCTCCGGCGAGGCGCTGCCGGCCCACGATCAGGGCGCAGTTGCGCGGGTGCGGCGGCAGCAGGGCCTCGACCTGCCCGTAGTGGGCCGCGTTGTCCAGGACGAGCAGCACGGGGTGCCCTTGCCGGGCCAACTCCCGTATGCGGCCGCGGTAGTGGACCGTACGCTCCCACTCGCCGTCGGGCATGTCCCGGAACGGGACGCCCAGGGCGTGCAGCAGGGCCGCGAGGGCACCGGAGGTGTCGGTCCGCGGACGCGACCCCTGCGGGGCGTCCCCGGCCGGTTCGGACTGCTCGTGACTGCGCAGGTCGAGGTAGAGCTGGTGGCTGTACCAGCGGCGGCCCTCGGCCTCGCGGCCGACCCGCAGGGCGAGCGCGGTCTTGCCGCAGCCGGGCGGGCCGGTGAGGGCCACGACCGTCCGGTGGTCGGCGGCCCAGTCGTCGACGGCTCTGCGCCACCGCAGGAAGGAGGAGCGGTACCGGTCCTGCGGTGCGGGTGGCGCCTTGCGCGGGCGGATGTCCTCCAGGAGGTCGTGCACCAGACGGGAGCGGCCGACGAAGAGTCCGGGGTCGGGCGGCAGTCCGGCCAGCGCGACGGGAGGGGTGAGCGGCAGGCCGACGCTCTCGATCCGCCCGGCCCGCGGCAGGAACGGGTGCTCCGCGGAGACGTAGGTGATGTGCAGGTCGCGGCCGGCCTGGTGGACCCGGGCGTGGCCGGAGGCGCTCGCATGCTGCTCGACGTGCCCGGGCGCGTCCTCGTCCGCCGTCACGGCTTCGGCGGAGCGGTGCGGCGGCCCGCGGCGGCTTGCGCGTCGGCGGTGGCTCCCGCGTCGGCGGCGGCGAACGCGCCCGCCACCGCCCGGCGACCCGTTCCCGGCCCGGGCGGCCGGCCGAACGACGCCGACCCGCCTGGCCGTTGACGTACCCCGAGTCCCTCGGCCGCCGTCGCGACGGTCACCACCCACCGAACCGGACGAGACACCCCGACCCCTCCCTCGGCCCGCCGCTCTGGACCCCCCGAACCGGCAGCGCGCGAACGCTACTCCGTGATCACGCAAAGTGTCCACGGTGACACGTCGCGGCAGGGTGAACGCGACCCCCACTCCGTCGGTGCCGGGGCGGGAGGGGCCGACCGGGGATCCTCCCGGCGGCTGCCGGGCCCGCGACAGGCGAACGGGCCCGGCCCGGCGGGGCGTTCGGTCCGCGTACCGCATCTCCGGGTAACACGGCGAGGGCCCGTCCAGCAGGTGGTCGCCGTGGCCGCGCGGCCACCGGTCGGGTCGGCCCCCCGGGGGTTCAGCCGACGGCGATTTTGCTGACGGCAGACCGGGGTGGACTGACCGACTCCGCATCATGCACAGTGCCTGACATGCGACTTCTCATGCTCGGCGGGTCCGGCTTCGTCGGCCGTGCCATCGTCAACGAGGCCCTGTCCCGCGACTGGGACGTGACCCTCCTGCACCGCGGCAACCGCCGCCCGCCCGCCGGGGCCACCGTCCTGCGGGGTGACCGGACCGCCCCCGACGGCCTCGCCGCCCTCGGCGACGGCGCGTGGGACCTGGTGGTGGACACCTGGTCCGCGCGGCCCTCGGCCGTCCGCGACGCGGCGGCGGCGCTCGCCGGGCGCGCCGGCCGGTACGTCTACATCTCCAGCGGCTCCGTCTACGCCGACCCGGTCGACCACGCCGCGGCCGAGAACGGCGTCCTGCTGGACGGCTCGCCCGACGACGGCGACGTCCCCTACCCGCAGGCCAAGCGCGGCGGCGAACTCGCCGTCACCGGCGCCTTCGGCGAGGACCGTTCGCTGCTGGTGCGCGCCGGGCTGATCCTCGGCCCCGGCGAGGACGTCGGCCGGCTGACCTGGTGGCTGGGCCGGATCGCCCGCGGCGGCCCCGTGCTCGCCCCCGGCCCCCGTGACCTGCCGCTCCAGTACGTCGACACCCGCGACCTCGCGACCTGGACCCTGGACGCCGCCGAGCGCGGCCTGTCCGGCCCGTACAACCTGGTCAGCCGGCCGGGCCACGCCACCATGGGCGAACTCCTGGAGGCCTGCGTCACCGCGACCGGATCCGACGCGCGGCTGCGCTGGACCGAGCCCGAGCGGATCGCCGCCGCCGGGATCGAGCCGTGGACGCAGCTGCCGATCTGGGCACCGCCGGGCGAACTCCACGAGTACCTGTACGGCTCCGACACCTCCAAGGCGTTCGCGCACGGGCTGCGCTGCCGGCCGGTCGCCGAGACCGTCGCCGACACCTGGGAATGGCTGAAGGCACTGGACGGCCGCTCCCCGCAGCGCCCCGACCGCCCGGTCCTCGGACTGGCCCCCGAGGCCGAGGCCGCCGCCCTGGAGGGCTGACGGCCCGTACGGCTGACGGCCTGTACGGCTGACGGCCCGGAGAGCTGACATCCCGCACGGCCGTCAGCCCGCACGGCTGACCGCCCATCGAGAGGTTTCCACCATGCCCACCCTCACCGCGCCCGACGGCACCGGGCTCGCCTACCGGATCCTCGGGGAGCACCCCGGCACCCCCGTGGTCTGCCTGCCCGGCGGGCCGATGCGGGACGGCGCCTACCTCGGCGACCTCGGGGGCCTGCCCGCGCACCGGCGGTTGATCGTGGCCGACCAGCGGGGCGCCGGACTGTCCGCGGCGCCGCGCGACCCGGCCTCCTACCGCTGCGACCGCCTGGTCGCCGACGTCGAGGCCCTGCGCGAGCACCTCGGCCTCGACCGCATGGACCTGCTCGCGCACTCCGCCGCCGCCAACCTCGCGGTGCGCTACGCCGAGCGGCATCCGCACCGCCTCGGCCGGCTCGTCCTCGTCACGCCCGGCACCGACGCCGTCGGCCTGGGCGTCACCGCCGAGGACCGGCGCGAGGTCGTCCGGCTGCGCGAGGAACAGCCCTGGTTCGCGGCGGCGTCGGCGGCCTTCGAGGCCGTCGCCGCCGGCACCGCCGAGCCACGGGACTGGGTGACCATCGCGCCGTTCCTCTACGGCCGCTGGGACGACGTGGCGCGGGCCCACCGGGCGGCCGAGGAGTCCCAGTGGAACGCGGCGGCGGCCGAGTTCTTCGGCGCCGAGGGCGCCTACGACCCGCCCGCCACCCGGGCCGCCCTCGGTACGCTCGACGTCCCCGTCCTGGTCCTCGCCGGCCGGTTCGACCTCGCCTCACCCCCGCACGTGGTGGCCGGCCTCGCCGGCCTGTTCCCGCACGCCGACCTCGTCCTCCAGCCGGACGCGGGCCACTATCCGTGGCTGGACGACGCCGACGCCTTCCTCGCCACCGTCACGGGCTTCCTGGACCGCGCCCCGCTGCCACCGGGCGGCGTGGGACGGGGTGTCGCGGGACCGGGACCGGGCTGACGGCCCGGGTGCCCGTCCACCCGGGCTGGGTGAACGGGCACCCGGGTGGGCGGGCCCGCGGGGCCGGCGGTCAGCCGGCGTAGACGTCCTCGACGTAGCGGCCGTCCTCGATCAGGCGCTGCAGCCAGGCCCGGGCCTGCCGGTCGTCGGCCCCCGGTGTGCGCTGCAGGTGGAGGTCGAGGAAGGCGGCCCGCACGCCCGGGGCCATCCGGGCGCCGTCGCCGCACACGTACACCTCGGCGCCGGCGGTGAGCAGGTCCCAGACCTCCGCGCCCTCCGCCGCGATGCGGTCCTGGACGAAGCGCCACCCGTCGGCCGGCCGTTCGCTGAAGGCGGGCCGCAGCGAGACGGCGCCCGCCCGCTCGGCCGCCTCCAGTTCCTGGCGGTGGAGGTAGTCGGCGTCCGCCGCGTCGCAGCCGAAGTAGAGCAGCGCCGGGGCGAGTTCGGCCCCCGTGGCGAGCAGCGCGCGACGGTCGGCGACCGCGCCGCGGAAGGGCGCCAGCCCGGTGCCGGCCGCGATCATGATCACGGGGGCGCGGTGGCCGATCCGGAACACCTCGCGGCAGGGCCGGACCCGGGCCAGCACGGTGTCCCCGACGGCGACCCGGTCGAGGTGGCCGGAGCCGGTGCCCCGGAAGGTGCCCCGGCCCGAGCGGGCGGGGGCGCTGAGCACCGAGACCATCAGGTCGACGTGGCGGTCGTCCTCGCCGCGGGGCGCGGAGGAGACCGAGTAGTACCGGGGCCGGATCGGCGGCAGCAGGCCGAGCAGCACCGGCCAGGTCAGGCCCTCCCGCAGGGCCGGGTGGTCCTCGATCAGGTCCAGCAGGGTGCGCGGGTCGTCGTCGGTCAGTGCCCGCAGGGCGGCCCGCTCGGGCGGACAGGGGTGGAGAGCGGCCAGTGCGGCGCGCTGGGCGGCGTCCGGTCGGTCCTGCAACTCGACGTGGTGGGTGAGCAGTTCGCGGACGGTCAGCGGCCGGTCGACGGCGAGGCCGGTGCGCCGGTGCGCCACGATGTTGAGCACCGTCGCCGGGTCGGCGCCGAACAGCTTCGCGGCGCGCTCGACCAGAGCCGGGTCGTTGGCCGGCAGCACGCCGAGGTGGTCGGCGGTGCGGTAGTCGTGGCCCCCGGGCAGGGCGAGCCGGACCAGGCGCTTGACCCGGGGGTGGCCGGGAGCGGTCAGCGGGCCGACCGCGGTGACGGTCATCGCGGTCATGTCGTGCCGGGCGGCCAGGGCGTCCAGCGGGCCGCCGGTCACCTCGCTCACCGTGTACGCGGCGGCCGGCCCGGGCTGTGCGGCGGGCGCGTCGGCGTCCCCGTACCGCTCCAGCAGGGCCTCGCGCAGCGCCCCGGTGAACTCCCGTACCGCGCCGGCCAGGTCGCCGGAGGCGTCGGCCTCGCCGCGGGGGAGCAGCCGGGTGGCGCCGAGGGCGGCGAGCCGGTCGTCGATCAGGGTGGGGACGCGCTGGTAGGTCGCGGCGTACGTCCGGTCGCCGATGCCGAGCACCGCGTACGTCACCCCGTCCGCCGTCCCCTCGGGGGCCTGACGGAGCCGGTGGACGAAGGCGGCGGCGTCGTCCGTCGGCTGCCCGTTGTAGGAGGCGGCGGTGATCACCACGGGCCGGTGGGCGGGCAGCCCGTCCGCGTAGGCGTCCAGCGGGGCGACGATGGTGTCGCAGCCGAGTTCGGCGGCGGCCTCGGCGAGTCGGCGGGTGAACTCGCGGGCGGCGCCGTAGTTGGAGCCGTGCAGGAACAGCACCCCGGTGCCCTGCCTGACCCGCCCGGCCTGCTCGGTCTGCCCCGACTGCCCGGCCTGATCGGTCGGCCCCGACTGCCCGGCCTGATCGGCCCGCCCCGCCTGATCGGTGTCACGGGCGTCGCGGCCGGCGGGCGCCGGCGGTGCGGGGGTGCGCGGGGCGAGGGCCAGGGTGAAGTCGTCGGGCTTGATGGTGAGCGTCTGCTTGATGGTCAGCCGGTAGTCGGCGTGGTCGATCAGCCGGTAGCGGTGGACCAGCATGCCGAGCAGCATGGTCGCCTCGTGCAGCGCGAACTGCCGCCCGATGCAGGCGCGTTCGCCGGTGCCGAAGGGCTTGAAGGCGTGCGGCGAGCGGGCCGCCTCCGCCTCGGCGTCGAACCGGGACGGGTCGAACAGTCCCGGGTTGTCGCCCCAGGCCGGGTCGCGGTGCAGCGCCGGGACCACCACCTGCACGGTCTGCCCGGCGCGCAGCGGGATCCGGCCGCCCAGCAGGGTGTCCTCGTGGGCCTCCCGGCTGAACAGCGGCGCCGTCGGCCACAGCCGCAGCGCCTCGCTGAGTACCTGCCGGGTGCGGCGCAGCCGTCCGACGTCCTCGTAGGAGGGCCGCGGGTCGGCCTGGTCGCCCCAGAGCCCGTCCACCTCCCGCTGGACCTCCCGCAGCACGGACGGGTTCTTGACCAGGTGGTACAGCGCGAAGGACAGCGCGCCCGAGGTGGTCTCGTGGCCGGCGATCAGGAAGGTGATGACCTGGTTGCGAATGTTCTCGGCGTCCAGCCGGGAGCCGTCGCCGGGGTGCACCGCGTCGAGCATGAGGCCGAGCAGGTCCTCGGCGGGGCCGCGCTCCCCGCCGCCGGCGCGGGCGGCGATCACCTTGTCCACCACGGCGGCCAGGTAGTCGGCGTCCCGCCGGAACTCCGCGTCGCGTGCGCTGTGGTCGAGCGCCGGGTCGCGGGTGATCCTCATCATCGCCCAGCCCAGGCAGCGCACCATCGCCTCCACAAAGGGGTGCGGCTCGTCCCCCTCGAAGGACCCGAAGTCGAAGCCGAACCCGGCCAGCCCGATGGTGTCGAGCGTCATCCGGGTCATGTCGCCGGGGACGTCCACCGTCAGCCCGGCGGCGGCCCGGGCGTCCCAGGCCTCGATCAGCCGGCGGGCGACCCTCACCATCACCGGGTGGTAGGTGCGCATCGAGCCGAGCGCGAAGGCGGGCATCAGGATGTCGTGCGCCCTGGCCCAGTTCGGTTCGTCGTTGTACGCGGTGAACAGGCCGTCCCCGGTGAACTCGCGGACGTTCAGCAGCCCGGGGCCGATCGACTTGGCGAACCGCTCGTCGTCGGCCAGCTCCTCGGCCAGCTCCAGGCTGCCGACCATCAGGGTGTCGCGTCCGTGCAGCCGCTGGACGAAGGCCGGGCCGTGCTCCCGGAGCAGGTCCATGGTCCGCAGCACCGGGACGGCGACGGGCGGCGCCGAGGAGAGGTCCACCACGGGGACGCCGCCCCACTCCCGCTCAACGCCCCCGGGCGGGGCCCCGGCCGCCGCCGCGCCGGCCGCCGCCGGCGTGGCGATCGCCGTCTCGCTCATGGTCTCGGTCATGGGTAACTCGCTTCCCGTACGCAACATCTGTCGACCCTTCAACTCGGGCCGGTCACCGGGAATGCCCACCCCCGATCACCACCTCACCGTTGTAGTGCCTGCGATGTCCGGATCCATGCCGGTACGAACCGTCATGTTTGGCCGCCCCCACCCCCGCACCCCGACCACACCCCCGCAGGGACGCCTCCGGCCCGCGCGGCCGTGCCGAGTGGCAGGGCGGTGGCGGAGCGGCTGACCCGGGGCGGTGGTCCGTCCGTGCGGGCGGCGGCCCGCGACCTGCTGACGGCGATCGACGACCACCGCCGCGTGACCTGCCGCCCGGTCTGACACCGGCCGGGCGTTCTACCGGTCCCGACGGCGGCGCGGCCCGCCGGGCCCGGGCCGGGGGGTCAGTGCGGGACCTGCTGGTCGCCGAGGGTGCGCAGGCCGCGGGTGAGGGCGGTGCGCTGGGATTCGGTGAGCCCCGCGGTCAGTTCGGCGTCCGCGGCCTCGGCGGCCTCCGCGCAGAGGGCGAGCAGGCGCCGGCCCTCGGCGGTCAGGCCGAGGACCTGGCGGCGGCGGTCCTCCGGGTCGCGGACGCGTTCGAGCGCGCCGAGCTCCTGCAACTGGTCGGCGAGCGCCACGATCAGGCTGGGGGCGACGCCGAGGCGGGTCGCCAACTCCTGCTGGGAGGCGGCCGATCCGGCGTCGAGCGCGGCCAGCAGGCCGGCGTGCTTGGGCTTGAGCCCGAGTGCCTCGACCCGGGCGGCGAAGCGGTCGGACGCCAGCGCGCCGAGGGTGCCCAGGTTGAAGACGATCGTGGCGCGCAGCGCCGCCGCTCCCTTGGTGCCGCTTCCCGTGGCAGCGCCGCCCTCGGCGCCGCCGTCCTTGGTGCCGCTTCCCTTGACATCGCTCATGGCGCGAATGATACCGTCCTCATATCGTTCAAAGCTAGAATGATTTTGGGGGAGAAGGGATGAACGTTCTGCTGGCGGCCAACGCACTGGCCGCACTGGTGAGCGCGGCATCGAGCGTGGCGGGGGTGCTGCGCCCGGGCCTGGGGCTGCCCGCGGGCGAGCCGGTCACGGTCGGGGCGCACGTGTACGTCCGGGCGTACGCGGCCCGGGCGGTGCCCCTGGGAGTGGCGACGGCGCTGGCGGTGACGGTGGGTGACGCGTCGGCGGCCTGGCCGATGCTGCTGGTGTCGGGCCTGGCGCAGGTGGGGGACTCCGCGATCGGCTTCCGGCTGCGCAACCTCGGCATGGCCTTCGGGGCCGGCGCGTTCGCGGTGCTGCACCTGGCCTCCGCCTGGTGGGTGGCCCGGTGAACGGGGTGACGGCGGTCGACGTGCTGGCGTTCGGCGCGGAGCTGGCCGTCTACGCGGCGGCCGGCTGCTGGGCGTGGCGCAGGCCCGGCCGGCGCGCCGTACGGCTGGCCGCCGTGGTGGCGGCGGTGGCCGTACTCGCCGTGCTGTGGGGGCGGTTCGCCGCGCCGACGGCGGACCACCCCCTGCACGGGGCGGCCCGGGTGGCGTTCGAGCTCTGCTGGTTCGGCGCGGGCGCGGCGGCCGCGTTCCGTACGGCCACCACGGGCTCGCGGACGCGCTGAGGACGCGTGCGGCGGGCAGGGGGTGGGCGCCGGGGCGCGTGCGGCGGGCAGGGGGTGGGCGCCCGGGGCGCGTCCGGACCGTGTCCACCTCGGGTCCCGGCGTCGGCCGTACGGTCACGCACCGACCCGCCGGCCGTAGGCCCGCTGCGCCGGAGCGGCCCGGGCGGGGCCTCGGGGTCCTCGGCCGCCGTCCACGCCGTCCGAAAGATAGGTTAGGCTAACCTGACGTAACATCGTGTCACCTGCACGTCAAGGAAGGGCCTCCCCGCGCCATGCTTCGTGAACAAATGGTCGATCGTCAGGCGAAGCGCGAGTCCGCCGCACGCACCTACGCCCGCAACCTCCCCGTGGCACCCGCGAAAGCCGCCGGCGCCGTCATCACCGGCGTCGACGGCCGCACCTACCTCGACTGCCTCGCCGGCGCGGGCACCCTCGCCCTCGGCCACAACCACCCCGAGGTCGTGGCGGCCCTCCAGGACACCCTCGCCTCCGGCGCCCTGCTCCACTCCCTCGACATGATCACGCCCCAGAAGGACACTTTCACCACCGAGCTGATCCAGCGCCTGCCGGGCGACCTGCGCGACAACGCCCGCCTGCACTTCTGCAGCCCGGCGGGGACCGACGCCATCGAGGCCGCGCTCAAGCTCGCCCGCAACGCCACCGGCCGCCACGGCGTCGTCGCCTTCACCGGCGCCTACCACGGCATGACCCTCGGCGCCTCCTCCGTCTCCGGCCCCGAGAGCATGCGCGCCGGCGGCCCCGCCGACACCCAGCCCGTGACCCGCCTGCCCTACCCCTACGGCTACCGCTGCCCGTTCGGCGTCGGCGCCGACCAGGCTGGCGAGCTCTCCGCCCGCCTCCTGGAGAGCCTGATCACCGACCCCAGCAGCGGCGTCGCCACCCCTGCCGCGGTGATCCTGGAGGTCGTCCAGGGCGAAGGCGGCGTCGTCGAGGGCCCCGACGGCTGGCTGCGCGAGATCCGCCGGATCACCGCCGCCCACGGGATCGTCCTGATCATCGACGAGGTGCAGACCGGCGTCGGCCGCACCGGGAACTTCTGGGCCTGCGAACGCGCCGGCGTCACCCCCGACATCCTCGTCACCTCCAAGGCCGTCGGCGGCGGCCTGCCGCTCGCCCTCATCGCCTACCGCCCCGAACTGGACACCTGGCAGCCCGGCGCCCACACCGGCACCTTCCGCGGCAACACCCTCGCCATGGTCGCCGGCGAGATCACCCTGCGCACCATCGCCGAACAGCAGCTCACCGAGCACGCCGAGAAGCTGGGCGAACGGCTGCGCCAGGGACTGCGCGAACTCGCAGCCGACCATCCGCAGTTCGGCGACATCCGCGGCCGCGGCCTGATGATCGGCGTCGAACTCGTCGACCCGGCCGGCACCCCCGACCGCCTCGGCTCGCTGCCCGCCGACCCGCACCTCGCCCGCGCCCTGCGCACCGCCTGCCTGGACCAGGGACTCATCCTGGAACTCGGCGGCCGCGACGACACCGTGCTGCGCCTGCTCCCGCCGCTCATCCTCACCGACGCCCAGGCCGACACCATCATCGAACGCATCGACGCGGCCCTGCGCACCGTCAAGGCGGCCTGACCGCACCGCCGCTGCGCAGTCACCGCACTGCCGTCCCCTGCCGTCGCGCCGGGAGCCGGCCGGGAACGGAAACCCGGCCGGCCCTCCGGCGCGACGGCACCCCTGTGCGGGGCTCAGGTGCCCGGGTGGACGGTGTACCCGGGCAAGGGGCCGTAGGCGGTGCAGAAGCCGCAGCCGCAGCTGGTCAGGGAGTTGGCCTGGCAGTGGGCGGTGGGCCAGTACCGGGACTCGCAGGGCCCGGGGTCGACAGGTGTGTCGTCGGCCAGGGTTCGCCGGCACCAGTCGCACCGCAGCGCAGCCGGTACGCCGGCCCGGCGCAGCTGCCGCGCCGCGTCGGAGGCGACGTCGAACGGGACCTCCGAACGGACGGTGACGGGCGCGCCGTCCAGCAACTGCCTGCTGCGCCACAGACTCAGCCCGGTGACCGCCCGGACCGCCTTGAGAGCGGTCGCGTCGTGCGGGCCGACGCCGGTCAGCACGATGGTGAAACCCGGATCCTCCACGGAAGTCCTCCCTCGTCGGTCGGCGTCGTGCCCGCCCGCTTCCGGTCAACCGCCCCGACGGGCTTTCGTGCCAAGGGTTTTGGCGCCCGTCCTGCGGCGCCGCCGGGCGGGGCGGTGCCGTTCGGCTTCAGGAAGTAAAGCATCCCGAGGTGTGTCCATGACAACACCTCAGAGGTCTGGACCTCGCACATGCCGTTGGCATACGTTCCTCTCGCGACCGTGTGTAGAAGTCCTGAACTCGGCTTCATGGGTGGCCACTTGTCCTGCCCTGCCGCCTTCCCGGTCGCCCGTCCGCACCGAACCGGAGGGAACCATGCGAGTCACGAGCAAGATCAGGATTCTGACCGGAGCCCCGCTCGCCGCCGCCGCGCTCATCGCGCTGGGCGCGGGAACCGCCAGCGCCGCGATACCCCTCAACTCGCCGATGGCCGGCAAGGCGACGTACTACAACGACGCCGGATTCGGCGCCTGCGGTACGCAGATCAACGCCGGCAGCCAGCTGCTCGTCGCCGTCTCGCACACCTGGTGGACCACCGCGAACCCCAACAACGACCCCCTCTGCAGGGGGATCTCGGTCAAGGTGACCTACCGCGGCAAGACCGTGACCGTGCCGGTCAGGGACAAGTGCCCGTCCTGCGACCGCACGCACATCGACCTCAGCCAGCCCGCCTTCGCCCGCTTCGCCCCGCTGGGCCAGGGCGTGATCAACGGCCTCACCTGGCAGTTCGTCAGGACCGGCTTCGCCGGTGAGAGCGTCCCGCTCTCCGAGCCCATCACCGGCTCCACCCTCGGCTGACCCACGACCCGAACACACGCGAGGCCCGGCTTCCCCAAGCCGGGCCTCGCGCGCGTGCCGTCGGCGCCGCTCGTTCCGGCGGCGGGGCAGCCGGGCGGCGCCGGCACGGCCGACACCATGGACGACGCCACCCGCCGGACGACCGGGTCCGATGATCCGCGGCGGGCGCCGCACCCACGGATCCCGGACCGGCCCGTTCTCGGGGCAACGGTCGGGCGGCGGGTTGGGCTCCGGGGGAGTGAGGAGGTGTTCATGGGAGTTCACAAGAGCGAGCGGGACGAGGAGTTCCGCGCGTTCGTCGATGGTGCGTGGTCACGGTTGCTGAGGACGGCGTTCCTGCTGGCAGGGGACCGGCACACGGCGGAGGACCTGGCACAGCAGTGCCTGGAACGGGCGTACGTGGCCTGGGGGAGGGTGCGCGCCGCGGACGATCCGCACGCGTACGTGCGCCGGATCCTGGTCAACGAGCACGCCCGGCGCTTTCGCCGCCGGCCGCCCGAGCAACTGGTCACCGCGGTCCCCGACCGGGCCGGGCCGGCGGACGGCTACGCCCGGCTCGACGAGCGCGCGGCGTTGCTCGCCGCGTTGGGCACACTGCCGCCGCGCCAGCGGCAGGCGGTGGTGCTGCGGTACTGGGAGGACCTCAGTGAGACGCAGGTGGCGGCCGCGATGGGCTGTTCGGTCGGCACGGTGAAGAGCCAGGCCGCCAAGGGCCTGGCCAAGCTCCGGGCCGTCACCTCACTGAGCGGGATGACGAGCGTGGGAGGGGAGAGGGAATGAACGCGGTGGACGAGCAGGGCATGACCGGGGAGGAGCGGGCCGCCGTCCGCGCGCTGGGCGTGCTGGCGAGCGAGGAGCGGTTCGGCCCGGCGCCGTACGAGCGGCTGCTGACCGGTGGCCGGCGCAGGCTGCGACGGCGCCGGCTGGCGGTGGGCGCGGCGGTGGCCGCGGTGGTGACGGTGACGGCCGGGACGGTCGCGGTGGTGGGCCCGGGCCGGGACGGCGGCGGGGCCCGGGTCGCGGCGGCCACCGCCCCGGCGGCGACCCCCTCCGTCACGGAGTCGGCGGGTGCCACGGCCTCGGCGCAGCCCGCGCGGGATCCGCTGCGGCCGGTCAAGGTGCTGGTCGCCCGGGGCGAGTCCGGTGGCACCGCGTGGCAGGCCTGGGCCGAACTGTGGCCCCGCCCGGACGGCCCCCAGCAGGCGCTCGCCCAGGAGGCGGCCATCGGGACGGGCCCCGGGCCGCTCGCCACCCTGCCCCCGCAGGAGCGCTACGAGCGGCTGTACCCGCCGGGTCTGGAGCTGGTGCGGGTCTACCTCACGGTCGACGGCCAGGGCGTGACGGGCGGTTCGGGACACCGGGTCCCCGTGCCCGGCGGGCCCCCGCCCGCTCCGACCGGACAGGAGAGCCTGTCCGGCAGCCTGGAGGGCGCGAAGGGCGGCGCGGGCGCGCCCCGGGTGCTGATGGCGCCGGTCGGGCCGGACGTCGTACGGGCGGTCGCCACCTGGGCCGACGGCACCACCACCGAGGCGCCGGCCGTCGTCCTCGGCGACTCGCCGATGCGTTGGATCGGCGTCCCGGCGAAGCCCGGCACGACCGCGACCTCGGTCAAGCTGTACGGGGCCGACGGCACCGTCCTGCTCACCGACACCCGCTGGCTGCGCTGACGGACCGGTGCTGACGGACCGGCCGACGGCGGCCCCGCGGCCTCCCCCGGGAGCGGGCGCCCGCCGTACCGCCCGGCCGGCAAGGGCCGTGTTCGGCGGCGGCCCGCTGACCGTCCGCCAGGAGGTCCGTCACCCGGCGGTGGTGGACCTCCTGCGCACGCCCGCCCGGACGGAGGCCGCTACGCAGCCGTGGGCGGGAATGCGGTGGCGAGGGCGTGGACGAGGGTGTCGACCAGCGGGTCCGGGCGGTCCGCGGGCCGGGCGGTGACGATCCGGCTCGGCGGGTGACCGTCGACCGGGACGTAGGCGATGCCGGCCCGCGCGTGCCGCACCGCGGCCCCGGCCGGCAGCAGGCCGACCGCGTTCTCCCACAGCACGCTGTGCAGGCACTCCTCGACCGACGCCACCACCGGGCCGGGGGCGTCGTCCCCGTCGGCGAGCCAGTAGGCGCGCCACCGGGCGTCCGTCCCGGGCGGCAGCCGGAACCGCGGCCGGCCGGCCAGTTCCGTGACGTGCAGCCGGTCGCGGTACGCGAGCGGGTCGTCGGCGGGCACGGCCACGACGACCGGCTCCACCGCGAGCGGGCGTACGGTCAGACCGGCGGTGTCGAACGGCAGCCGGGTGAGTGCCACGTCCACCCGCCGCTCCCGCAGGCCGGCACTCGGGTCGGTGATCGGCGCCTCCCGCAGCCGTACCCGCAGCTGCGGGCGGTCGCGGCGCAGGGCGGCCAGGGCCGCCGGGCCGGCGTCCAGGCCCGCGCCGGCGACGATGCCGACGACGAGTACCCGGTCGGCCCCGGCGCCGCGTACCCGCTCCCGGGCGCGTTCGGCCCGCTCCAGGAGGTCGCGCGCCTCCGCCAGCAGCACCTCGCCGGCCGGGGTGAGCCGGGCGCCGGTCGGGATCCGGTCGAACAGCCGGCAGCCGAGATCCGCCTCCAGGTCCCGGATGCGGCGGCTGAGCGGGGGCTGGGCGAGGTGCAGCCGGGCCGCCGCGCGGCCGAAGTGGCCCTCCTCGGCCACGGCGACGAAACAGCGCAACGCCCGCAGGTCCATGACCGGCCACGATACCCAGAACGGCACCGGCCCATCGAAACCGGTCCTGGACCGGTCCCGGGCGGGTGCGCTGGGGTGGTGGCGGGGCGCCGGACAGCAGAGTCCGCCCCCGCCGAACGAGGAGACCACCCGTGTACCAGCACCCCGACGACCTGCACCGCGCCCGCTCGGTGGGCCGCGCCGCCCCGGCGGAGTTCGCCGCCTGGCTCGCCTTCCAGGAGGCGGTCGACCGGGAGGACGGCGCGGTGCCGCGGCGCTACCGGGAGCTGATCTCGGTGGCCGTCGCCCTGGTCACCCAGTGCTCGTACTGCCTGGACGTGCACACCGCGGCCGCCCGGCGGCACGGCGTCAGCGCCGAGGAGCTCGCCGAGACCGCCTTCGTGACGGCCGCCGTCCGGGCGGGCGGCACGCTCGCCCACGCCCTGCTCGCCGACCGCCTCTACGAGCAGCACGGCCACACCGGCCACGCCGGCGGGCCGGACGCCCACACCCACGGCTGACGTTCCCGGCGGGCGCCCGGGCGGGTGCCCGGGGCGGGCGCGGCTCAGACCCCGGTGCCGTCCCCGTCCCCGGAGTCGTACCCGGTTCCGTTCCCGGAGTCGTCCGGGCCGGGTGACCGGGCGGGATCGGCTGCGGTGGGATCGGCCGCGGCGGCGGGCTCGGAGGTGCCGGGCCCGCCGGCCCTCTGGCAGGTGCCGCAGGTGTGCCAGCGCGGCCGGTCGTGGGCGGACCGGTGCGGGGCGAGGGTCATGTCGGAGGTGTCCAGGCCGCAGAGGGTGCGGGGACCGCAGGCCCCCGTGGATTCGGCGGGGGCGGTGTGCGCGCGGCGCACCGGGTCCTCGGGGTTGGCCGGCCTGTAGTCGGGTTGGAGGACCCGAACGTTGGACGGCGTATCCAGCTCCAGCACGACGACGATGTCCATCTCCCCAACATGGCCGCAGACCCGTTCCGCCGCACCCGCACGTGGCATCCGGACCAGCCGGACGTGCGAGGCACCCGCTCCGCCCGCGCCCGTACGCCGCCCCGCGCCCAGCCGCGCCGGGCGCACCGCCGCCGCCCGCCGACCCGCGCCGGGCGCACTGCCGCGTACCGCACCCGCCCGTCACACCCGATCAGGACCCGCCCGCCGACGGGCCGGTGACACCGTGCGAGGATACGGAGCAAGGTGTTTCGGCAACGGGGGGAGCCGGCATGGGAGCCGACGGAACGCACGATCTCGACCGGGCGCTGGTCCTGGGCCCCGGCGGGCGTCTGGGCACCGCGTGGACGGCCGGACTGGCCGCGGGCCTGCGCCGCGCCGGGGTGGACCTGGGCGAGGCGGACCTGATCGTGGGCACCTCCGCCGGCGCGATCGTCGGCGCCGTCCTCGCCACCGGGCAGGACCCCGCCCGCCTCGAAGCCCTCCCGGCCCGGCCGGCCGCCGAGGGGGACACCCCGCCGCGCCGCCCCGATCCCGCCGTGACGGGCGCGGTGTTCGCCGTCCTCGGCGAGCCCGGCGTGGACCCGGCGCAGGCGCGCCGCAGGGTCGGCCGCATCGCCCTGGACACGGTCGACGCGGCGGCGGAGGACCGGGCGGTCGCCCAGCGCGCCGCGCTGGTCGCCGCCGACGCCTGGCCGCAGCGCCGCCTGCTGATCCCGGCCGTCGACGCCGGGAGCGGCGAGCCGGTCGTGTGGGACGCCGCCTCGGGCGTCCCGCTGGTGCGTGCGGTCGCCGCCTCCAGCGCGTTCCCCGGCTTCGACCCGCCCGTCGCCGTCGGCGGCCGCCACTACCTGGACGGCGCTCTGCGGGCCGGTACCAACACCGACCTTGCGGCCGGCGCCCGTACGGTGGTCGTGGTCGACCCGCTCGCCCACCGCCACCCCCGTCCCGCGGACGGCTCCGCCCACGTCCTGACCCCCGGGCCGGCGGTCGTGCGCCTTCTGGACGCGGACCCGGGCGACCACGGGTCGTGGGGCGAGGCCTACCGGGAGGGCCTGGAGCAGGGCGCCGCCGCGGCCGAGGGGCTGCGCCCGATCTGGCGGCCCGTCACCGACCGCCCCTGACCGGAGTCCCAACCGGCGTTCCGGGCCGCCGCCCCCGACCGGACGGGGGCGGGCACTACGCCCGGAAGGTGGCGCGGTAGTCCGCGGGGGAGGTGCCCACGTGGCGGTGGAAGGCCGCGCGGAAGGCGGCGGGGCTGCCTAGGCCGCTGAGGCGCGCGACCTGTTCGACGGGGGTCGTGGTCGTCTCCAGGAGTTCGCGGGCCCAGTCGATGCGGGCGGCGGTCAGCCAGGCCATCGGCGAGGTGTCCGTCTCCTGCTGGAAGCGCCGGATGAACGTCCGGCGGGACATGTGCGCGCGCCCGGCCAGCTCGTCCACGCTCTGCCGGTGGGCGAGGTTGCCGAGCATCCAGGCGCGGACCTCCGCGAGGCCCTCGCCGCGGGTGTCCGGCCGGAAGCGGTCGATGAACTGCGCCTGGCCGCCGGAACGTTGGGGCGGGGCGACGAGCCCGCGGGCGCGGGCGTTGGCGGCCGCGGCGCCGTGGTCCCCGCGGATGATGTGCAGGCACAGGTCGACGCCCGCGGTCACCCCCGCGGAGGTGAGGATGTCGCCGTCGTCGACGTAGAGCCGGTTCGGCCGTACGTCGATCCGCGGGTACCGGCGCTGCAGCGCGGCCGCGTCCTGCCAGTGGGTCGTCGCGGGGCGCCCGTCCAGCAGGCCCGCGGCCGCCAGCGCGAAGGCCCCGGTGCAGATCGACACCAGGCGCGCCCCGCGCGCGTGCGCCGCTCGCAGCGCCGACAGTGCCGCGGCGGGCACGGGGGCCTCGGGGTCCTGGTAGCCGGGGACGATGACGGTGTCGGCGTCCCGCAGCGCCTCCAGGCCGGCGGACGTGGCGACGGTGAACCCGCCGCTGAGGACCGGCCCGGCGGAGGGATCGGTGCAGACGGTGACCCGGTAGTGCGGGCCCCATCCGAAGGTCTGCACCGGAATGCCCAGGTCGAGCGGCAGAACCCCGGGCAGCGCCAGCACCGCGATCCGGTGCCCGTCAACGGTCGACATGGCACGATTCTAGCGATGGTCGGCCCGCGTGCCACTGTCGGGGGCGGGGCGCCGGTTCGTAGCCTGCGGTCATGGACTTCTCACTCGACCTGCCCACCGGCCCGCTGGCCGACGCCGTCCTCTCCCTCGCGTGCACCACCGAGAGCGTGCCGATCGCCAACCACAGCATCCGCAGCTTCCTCTTCGCCGAGATCCTCGCCGCCCGCGAGGGGTGTCTGGAGGACGCCGCCTACGACCGTGACCTGCTGTTCGCCGCGACCGTCCTGCACGATCTGGGCGCGGGCAGCCTCGCGAAGGGCGAGGCCCGCTTCGAGGTGGAGGGCGCGGACCTGGCGGCCGACCTGCTGCGGCGCCACGGCGTTCCCGAGGCGGACGTCGACCGCGTGTGGGAGGCGATCGCCCTGCACACCTCGCCCGGCATCGCCGAGCGCCGCGGTCTGCTGTGCCACCTCACCCGTGAGGGCGTGGGCGCCGACTTCGGCCGCCACGCGGAGACCGTCGCCCCCTGGGAGAAGCGGATCCACGCCGCCCACCCCCGTCTGGCCATGGTCCGCTCGCTCGTCGACGCGATCGTGGAACGCGCCGCCCGCTCGGACGCCGCCGCACCCCGCTACTCGCTCGGCGGCGAACTCCTCCGCGAACGCCGGGCCGACGGCGTGACCGCCCTGGAACTCGCCACGACCACCGCCCCCTGGGGGGAGTGAGCCACCCGGGGGGCGGGCCCGGGCCGTACGTGCGAGCGCCCGGACCGGGCAGAGGCGTGGTCAGACCGTCCGTGGGCCTCGGGACGTCGGGCCCGGGGCCGGCCGCGGCGTCGGGTGGCAGTCGGCGGCCGGGAGCGGGCGCCGCTCGCCCGGAGGCGGGGCGGCGCAGTCCCACGGGTCGGCGGGCACCCGGTGGCGGACCGCCGGGCGGCCGGCGTTCGGCGCGGGCCGCGCCGTCGGCATCCGGTCGGCGAACGGGGCCTTCCCGGAGGGCCGTTGCGCGTCCGGCGGCGGCCCGGTGGGCACCGCGACGAGGCGGACGGGCGGCGCCGTCGGCCCGGGGGCGACGGTCTCCCGGTGAGGGGCGCCGGCGAGGAGGGTGCTCGGCGGGAGGCCGAGCAGGAGGGCGGTGAGGCAGGCGACGGAGCAGACGACCGTCGAGGGCGAGCGGTGCACACGGATTCCTGGGTCGAGCGGCCGGAGGCGTTCGCCGTTCACGCTAGGAAGGCGGCCGGCGGGCGCGCGGCACGGTCGGCACCGAGGGATTCGGGGGCCGCCCGGTGCTTCGGCCCGTACACGAGGGCCGGCCCCCGCACCGGCCCGCCGCCCGGCCGACCGTGGTGTTTCGGCGCACCGCCGGGGGGCGGACCGAAGGAGTGGGGCGGGGCACCCGAAATGATTCGGCGATCGACCGTTTCCGCTGGTCAACGGCCCTGCGCTTCTGCTGTGATCACCGTCGCGGGCCCTGGGCCGGAGCGTGCGGACAGTACGCGGCCGGGGAGCCGCCCCCCGCCTGTGCCGGCCCGTGCCGACGCGCCGCGGATGTCGAACCGTCACCACCCCTGGAGGAAGCCCGTGACTCCTCCCCCTCATAAATGAGGGGGCTTCTCGCTAACCCTTCCGGGCGTTGCGACGGACCAGCCCGGCCCGTAGAACGTTGGTGGCTCCGACTGTGTCAGCGTTGGCCGTGTGGCCGCAGGCGACGCAGTG
>NZ_JBSGFD010000129.1:0-25337 GCF_053603215.1 Kitasatospora sp. NPDC004240
CCCCCGCGCCCGTGGTGAACACCGCGACCGTGGTGGACACCGCGCCGCCGGCGCGGCACGTGCCGGCCGCGGACCCGGCCCCCGAGGCGTCCGGGCACCTCCCGCCGCCGCGCGTCGAGGCCCGCCCCGCCCCCGCGCCGTACGTGCCGCAGAGCCGTGAGCTGCACCCCGGTCGCCCCGTCAACCCGGTGGAGGCGGTGCCGTGGGGCCTGCGGGTCGCCGCCGAGTCCACCTGGCGGCTGCTGCTGCTCGGCGCCGGGCTCTACGTGGTCTTCGTGGTCGTCGACATGCTGCGGCTGATGGCCTTCGCGGTCCTCGCCTCGCTGCTGATCTCCGCGCTGCTGGAGCCCACCGTCTCCTGGCTGCGCCGGCGCGGGGTGCCGCGCTCGGTGGCGGCGGCCGGCACCTTCCTGAGCGGGCTCGCCGGCATCGGGCTGGTCGGCTGGTTCGTGGTCTGGCAGGTCACCGCGAACCTCTCCTCCGTCACCGGCCGGGTCCAGGCGGGCGTCGACCGGCTGCGCGACTGGCTGATCACCGGCCCGCTGCACCTGACCCAGCAGCAGATCACCGACTTCGCGAAGCAGATCAGCAGCGCGATCGGCGCCAACTCGGACCAGATCACCTCGGCCGGCCTGACCACCGCGCAGATCGCCGTCGAGGTGCTGACCGCCGTGGCGCTGGCCTTCTTCACCACCTTCTTCTTCCTCTACGACGGTGAGCGGATCTGGAACTGGGCGCTGCGCGGCCTGCCCCGGCAGTCGCGCTACGCGATGGCCGGTGCCGGGCCCAAGGCCTGGGCGACGCTCACCGCGTACGTGCGCGGCACGGTGTTCGTGGCCTTCATCGACGCGCTCTTCATCGGCGTCGGCATCCAGCTGCTCGGCGTGCCGATGGCGCTGCCGCTGGCGGTGATCATCTTCCTGGGCGCGTTCGTCCCGCTGGTCGGCGCGCTGGTCACCGGCACCATCGCGGTGCTGATCGCGATCGTCACCGAGGGGGCGACGACCGCGCTGCTGGTGCTGGTGCTGCTGGTGCTGGTGCAGCAGATCGAGGGTCACGTCCTGCAGCCGCTGATCCTCGGCCGCGCGGTGCGGGTGCACCCGCTGGGCGTGGTGCTCGGCGTCGCCGCGGGCAGCATCATCGGCGGCATCGGGGGCGCGATCGTCGCCGTCCCGCTGATCGCGGTGACCAACACCGTGGTCACCCATCTGCGCCGGCGCAACGAGGCCGGGCAGGAGGTCTTCGTGGCCTTGGCCGACGCCCGGGAGGCCGCCGAACGCAGCGCGGCCGCCCAGGCGCGGGGGCAGTGACGCTCCGGCACCGACGCCCGGCGGGAATCGTCGGACAAGCCCTGAGGCCCCCGCCGGATCGTCCGGCGGGGGCCTCGTCATGACGCGGGGTCGTGGACCGTCAGGCGTCCACGGTGGCCAGGGCGGCCTCGGAGTCGAGGACGCCGGCCACGGCCTGCAGCACGGCGGCGATCTTCATGGAGGCCTGGATGACCTCGCGGTCGACGCCGGCCTTGCGCAGCACGGCCTCGTGCGAGTCCAGGCACTGGCCGCAGCCGTTGATCGCGGAGACCGCGAAGCACCACAGCTCGAAGTCGGCCTTGTCGACGCCGGGGTTGCCGATGATGTTCATCCGCAGCCCGGCCCGCATGCCCGCGTACTCCTTGTCGGAGAGCAGGTGGAGCGTGCGGTAGTAGACGTTGTTCATCCCCATGATCGCGGCCGCGCCCTTGGCGGCCTGGTACGCCTCCGGGGAGAGGTTGGCCCTGGCCTCGGGCTCCAGCTCGCGCAGCACGGTGGTGCTGCGGGTGGCCATCGCGCAGGAGAGCACGGTGCCCCAGAGCTGCTGGGCGGGGAGGTCGGAGTTGCCGATGACCGCGCTCAGGTTGAGCTTGAGGTCCTTGGCGTAGTCCGGCAGCGCGGACTTCAGCTCGTCGAGGGCCATGGGTCAGCCCGCCAGGAGGGCCTGGGCGTCGAGGGTGTCCTCGCCCTTGTTCCAGTTGCACGGGCACAGCTCGTCGGTCTGCAGGGCGTCCAGCACCCGCAGGACCTCCTTGGGGTTACGGCCGACGGAGCCGGCGGTCACCATGACGAACTGGATCTCGTTGTTCGGGTCGACGATGAACACCGCGCGCTGGGCGGTGCCGTCGGCGGCCTCGACGCCGCAGGCGCGCATCAGGTCGTGCTTGATGTCGGCCAGCATCGGGAAGGGCAGGTCGCGCAGGTCCTTGTGGTCCTTGCGCCAGGCGTGGTGCACGAACTCCGAGTCGCCGGAGACGCCGAGGATCTGGGCGTCACGGTCGGCGAACTCCTCGTTCAGCTTGCCGAACGCGGCGATCTCGGTCGGGCAGACGAAGGTGAAGTCCATCGGCCAGAAGAAGACGATCTTCCACTTGCCCTCGTAGGTCTTGTGGTCGATCTCGGCGAAGGCGTTCGCGGCGTCCAGGTCGACGCAGGCGTTGAGTTCGAACTCGGGGAACTTGTCACCGATCGTGAGCACGTTCGCTTCTCCTGATTCGTCAATGCATGAGGGAGTTTGTCCGGATTGCGGACACATCCCACCATTCCACATGGTGGACTGATCAGGGAAATAGCTACACTCGATGTGTCTGATCGGAGAGAGTTATCAATGCCCCTCAGCCCCCCTCCCGGCCCGGTGATCGCGGGCCCGGCGCCCGCAAACCCGGCGGCGCTGTGGTGAACCCCACGGCCCGCGGCACCCGGACGCCCACCGTCGCCCAGCTCAGGGCCTTCGTCGCGGTCGCCGAGCACCGGCACTTCCGGGACGCCGCGGCGGCCACCGGAACCAGTCAGCCCGCCCTGTCCGGGGCGGTGGCCGCGCTGGAGGAGGCGCTGGGCGCGCAGCTGGTCGAGCGTACGACGCGGAAGGTCATCGTCACTCCCCTGGGGGAGCGCGTGCTCGACCACGCGCGCAGGGTGCTGTCCTCGCTGCAGGCCCTCACCGAGGAGGTGGAGGCCGCCCGCCGGCCGTTCACCGGGCCGCTGCACCTGGGCGTCATCCCGACCGTCGCGCCCTACCTGCTGCCGACCGTGCTGCGGCTGGTCCGCGACCGGTACCCGGAGCTGGAGCTGCACGTCCACGAGGAGCGCACGCCCTCGCTGCTGGAGGGGCTGGCCGGCGGGCGGCTGGACGTGCTGCTGCTCGCGCTGCCGGCCGGCGGGAGCTCGCCCACCCGGGACGTCCCGCTGTTCGACGAGGACTTCGTCCTGGTGACCCCGCCCGACCACCCGCTCGCCGGGCGGGCCGACGTGCCGCGCGACGTCCTGCTCGACCTGGACGTGCTGCTGCTGGAGGAGGGCCACTGCCTGCGTGACCAGGCGCTCGACATCTGCCGGGAGGTCGGCGCCGACCCCTCCGGGTCGACCACCCGGGCCGCCGGGCTCTCCACCCTGGTCCAGCTGGTCGCCGGCGGCCTCGGGGTCACCCTGCTGCCCGCCACGGCGCTGGACGTCGAGGCCGGGCGCACCGACCGGCTGGCCGCGGTCCGCTTCGCGCACCCGGCCCCGGGCCGCCGGATCGGCCTGGCGACCCGCCCGGGCTCGGCCCGCGGCGCCGAGTACGACCGCTTCGCCGCCTCGCTGCGCGAGGTGCTGGCGGAGCTGCCGGTGCGGATCGTCCCGGGCGGACAGGAGCGGTGAGCGGTAAGCGGTAAGAGGGGAGGGGCGGCGGGTCAGGCCGGGGCGTCGAGGCAGAGGCCGATGGAGGTGGCGACCAGCAGGTCCAGGGCCCGCTCGGTCCCCGGGTCCTGCGCCGCGTCCGGTTCCTGCGGTTCCAGCATCAGGTGGCGCTTGCACAGGCCGTCGAACCCGGCCAGGAAGTACACCGCGATCTCCGTCGCGGGCCGGGCCAGTTCCAGTCCGTGGGTCCGGGCGAGGCTGAGCAGGATCTCGGCCGCGACCTTCTCGATCTCGTGCTGGAGCGCGCACATGATCTCCCGCAGCCCCGGGTCGCGCAGCGCCAGCGTCTCGAACTCCGCCAGCAGGATGCAGCGGCCCGGCTCGTTCACCGCGCCCGCCCACAGGGCCCGGGTGAGCGCCCGCATCTGCGCCTCGAACGGCCCGCTCTCGGGGAACGCCTCCCACACCTGGCCGATGAAGTCGGCGGTCAGCTGCTCGACGACGGCCCGGTAGAGGTCCTTCTTCGTCCCGAAGGTGTAGTGGACGGTCGCCTGCGCCACGCCCAGTTCGGCCGCGATGGCCCGGGTGGAACCGGCGGCCACGCCCTCGCGGGCCATCAGCTCGATGGCGGCCTGGATCAGCTGGGGACGTCTTTCGGAGGCGGGGACATGAGCCATACGGCCAGGGTAGCGCTCCAGTCGACCGATCATGTCAGTCGATCCTGTCGCCTGACTTTGTCAGGTGAACAACTTCGGCGTACGGTGAGGGGGACCCGTTCGGGGGGCGTCCGCGGCCGCCTGCCCGACCACCGTCTGCCCGACCACCGAGCGAAGGCATCCACATGGCCACGTACCTGTATCGCCTGGGCCGCTACTGCTACGACCGGCGAAGGGCGGTCCTGGCCGTCTGGCTCGCCGTCCTGATCGCCTGCGGGGGCCTCGCCGGCGCCTTCGCCGGAAAGACCAGCGACGAGTTCAAGGTCCCCGGCACCGAGGCCCAGGCCACCCTCGACCGCATCAAGGGCACCTTCCCGGCCCAGGACCACGGCTCCGCCCAGGTCGTCTTCGCCGCGGGCGCCCCCGGCGGCCTCGCCGCCGCCGACACCCGGCAGGCCGTCGAGCAGGCGGTCGCCCGGATCGCCGCCACCCCCGGCGTCGCCGCCGCCCCCGACCCCTTCGCCACCGGCGCGCTCTCACCGGACGGCCGGACCGCCATCGCCCTGGTGGAGTTCGACCGCACCCTCGCCGAGGTCACCGACGCCCAGCGCGACGCGCTGAAGGACGCCGTCGGCCCCGCCCGCTCGGCCGGACTCACGGTCGCCTTCGGCGGCGACGCGTACAACCGGATGGCGCAGGTCGACGGCGGTGAGGCGATCGGCCTGGCGGTCGCCGGCCTGGTGCTGCTGATCACCCTGGGCACCCTGGTCTCGGCCGGGCTGCCGCTGCTCACCGCGCTGGTCGGCGTCGGGGTGGCGATGGCCGGACTGCTGGCGCTCTCCGGCTCGTTCGAGATCATCACCACCGCGCCCGTGCTGGCCCTGATGGTCGGCCTCGCGGTCGGCATCGACTACGCCCTGTTCATCGTCTCCCGCCACCGCCGCAACCTCGCCGAGGGCCTGGAACCCGACGAGGCGGCGGCCCGCGCCAACGCCACGGCCGGCAGCGCGGTGGTCTTCGCCGGGCTCACCGTGGTGGTCGCCCTCGCCGGACTCGCCGTCGCCGGCGTGCCGTTCCTGACCGTCATGGGCCTGGCCGCCTCCGGCGCGGTGGTCGTCGCGGTCCTGGTCGCCATCACCCTGCTGCCCGCGCTGCTCGGCTTCGCCGGCCGCGGCATCGACCGGCTGCCGGTGTGGCGGCGCGCGCTGCGGGCCGGTGACTCCGCGGCCGGCTCCGGCACCACCATGGGCGAGCGCTGGGCCCGCTTCGTCGTCCGCCGCCCGCTGGCCGTCCTGCTGGCCGGCCTCACCGCGCTCACCGCGCTGGCGCTGCCCGCCGCGAGCCTCAGCCTCGGCCTGCCCGGCGGCGGCTCGCAGGCCGCGGGCACCGACGCCCGCGAGGCGTACGACCTGGTCGGCGAGGGCTTCGGCCCCGGCTTCAACGCCCCGCTGGTCGTGGTGGTCGACGCCGGGAACTCCCCGCAGCCCGACCGGGCCGTCCAGACGGTCGCCGAGCGGCTGACCGGCCTCAAGGGCGTGCGGACCCTGCTGCCGCCCGCCGTCGACGGGCCCAGCCGCACCGCGCTGCTCACCGTCATCCCGCGCACCGGCCCGGACGAGGACGCCACCAAGGACCTGGTCAACGACATCCGCGACCAGCGCGAGGACCTGCGCTCCGCCACCGGCGCCCGGATCGACGTCACCGGCACCACGGCCGCCAACATCGACGTCTCCACCAAGCTCGGCCAGGCCCTGCCCCCGTTCGTCGCGGTGATCGTCGGCATCGCGCTGGTGCTGCTGGCGCTGGCCTTCCGCTCGATCCTGGTGCCGCTCAAGGCGGTGGCCGGATTCCTGCTCTCCATCCTCGCCTCGCTCGGCGCCGTGGTCGCGGTCTACCAGTGGGGCTGGCTGGACGGCGTGATCGACGTGCCCAAGGTCGGCCCGGTGGTCAGCTTCGTGCCGATCCTGCTGATCGGCGTGCTGTTCGGGCTGGCCATGGACTACGAGCTGTTCCTGGTCTCCGGGATGAAGGAGCACTACGTGCACGGCGCCGGGGCCCGCGAGGCCGTGGTCGCCGGGGTGCGGGGCGGCGCCCGGGTGGTCACCGCCGCCGCGCTGATCATGATCTCGGTCTTCGGCAGCTTCGTCTTCGGCCACGACCCGATCGTCCAGCCGATCGGCTTCGCCCTGGCGATCGGCGTGTTCGTGGACGCCTTCGTGGTGCGGATGGCGCTCGTCCCGGCCGCGATGACGCTGTTCGGCAAGGCGGCCTGGTGGTTCCCGAAGAGCCTGGAGCGGATCGTGCCCCGGGTCGACATGGAGGGCGAGCAGCTGATGGCCCGACTGGCGGCCGGAACGGCGGCCCCGGGCGTGAAGGACCCCGCAGCGAAGGACCCCGCAGCGAAGGGCTCCGCACCGAAGGACCCCGTCTCCGAGGAGACCGCCTCGAAGGAGGGCGCCGGGGTCTGACCCCGGACGCGCGCCGGCGACGGTACGGCCGTGGGACCCCGGGAGTCCGGGGCCCCACGGTCGTCACGGCAGCCGCTGCTCGAACCAGACCACCTTGCCCGTACCGAGCCGGGTGGCCCCCCAGCGGTCGGCGCACCTGGCCACGATCTGCAGCCCCCGCCCCCGCTCGTCCTCCGGGCCGGTGCGGCGCGGACGCGGCAGCAGCGGACTGTCGTCGCCGACCTCGCAGCGCAGCCGGGTGGTGCGCACCAGGCTCAGGGTGATCGGCCGGTTGGCGTGCTGCACCGCGTTGGTCACCAGCTCGCTGACCATCAACTCGGTGGCCTCGCTGAGGTGTTCCAGCCCCCAGCGGCGCAGGGTGTGGGCCGCGAGCCGACGGGCCCGCCCCGGGGTCTCGTTGCGCGGCTGGAGGTACCAGTGGGCGACGTCCCCGGCCGGGATCCCGTCGAAGCAGGCCGCGAGCAGCGCGATGTCGTCCCCCCGGTCACCGGGCGGCAGGATGCGCAGCGCGTCCTGGCACAGGTGCTCGGGGGAGTGCCGGTGGGCGTGCTCCAGCCGGGCCCGCAGCAGCTCCAGGCCCTCGCCGAGCGGACGGTTGCGGGTCTCCACCAGCCCGTCGGTGAACAGCAGCAGCGCCGAGCCCGGCGGCGCGGGCAGCTCGACCGAGGAGAAGTCCACCCCGCCCACCCCGATCGGCGCGCCCGCCTCCAGCTCCAGCAGCTCGGCCCGGCCGTCCGGCTGGACCATGACCGGCGGCACGTGCCCGGCGTTGGCCAGCACGATGCGGTTGGCGATCGGGTCGTACACCGCGAACACGCAGGTGGCCAGGTGCTGTTCGCGGCCGAGCCGCTGCGCCTGCTCGTCCAGGTGGTAGAGCACCTCGTGCGGCGGCAGGTCGAGCGCGGCCAGGGTCTGGGCGCTGGTGCGCAGCTGGCCCATGATGGCGGCCGAGGTGAGCGAGTGGCCCATCACGTCACCGACGATCAGCGCCACCCGGTTGCCGGGCAGCGGTACGGCGTCGTACCAGTCGCCGCCGACCTGGGCGCCGCGCTCGCCGGGCAGGTAGCGCTGGGCGAGGCGGACGCCGTGGCTCTGCGGGAGGCGCAACGGCAGCATGCTGCGCTGGAGTTCGTTGGCGATCTCCCACTCGCGGGCGTACCGCAGGGCGGTGTCCACGGCGAGGCCCGCCTGGGTGGCGAGGTGGGCGGCGGTGGCGGTGTCGGCCGCGTCGAACGGGCCGCGGGCGGAGCGTCCGGGGCGCCCGGAGGGCCGGCGGATCAGGACCAGCAGGCCGAGGACGGCCCGGCGCCCCCGCAGCGGCAGCGCCAGCACCGAGCTGCCGGGGGCGAGCCGGGCCAGTCCGCGGGCGCCGTACAGCTCGCGCAGCAGGGTGAGGGTGCGGCCGGCCGCCGGTGTGCCGGGCTCGCCGATCACCGCGGGTTCGGCGGGACTGCGGCTGAGCAGGGCGTGGGCGAGCGCCCCGCCGCGGTTGATCGGGGTGGCGGGCCCGTCGTCGGCGGTGGAGCGGGAGCCGTACCGGGTGCCGTAGCGGGAGGAGCGGCCGTCGCCGCCGGTGCCGGTCCGACCGCGGCGGCCGAGCCGGGTGCCGTGGCTGTGGTGGATGCGCAGCTCGGCCGGGAACCCGGGCTCGCGCTCGACCTTGGGCAGCGGGTCGCGCAGGTGCACCACGGCGGCGTCGGCCAGGGCCGGGACCAGCACCCGGCAGACGTTGCGCAGGGTGGCGGCGAGGTCGAGGGCGCTGTTGATCCGCCGGGTGGCCTCGTCGAGGTACGTCAGCCGCTCGGCGAGCCGCCGGGGCGCGGCGGGGTCGGGCGCGGCGGCCCCGGACCCGGTGGCCTGGTGCGATGGGTCCCCGTACGCGGTGTCCTCGTGGGATGGGTCCCCGTACGTGGTGTCCTCGTGGGATGGGTCCCCGTACGTGGTGTCCTCGTACGGGGGGCCCGGCGGTGGGCGGCGCTGGGGCGGCACGGCAGGCGGCTGCTCGGCCGGGGGTTTGAGCTGGTCGCGCACGGCTGCTGCCTGTCCTGGGAGTCCGGAATGGGGGTGGTCGGTGTCAGCCGGCGCGCCGACAGCACAGGAACAGCTGCTCCTCCGGGGGCAGCGAGGTGCTGGCCGGCGCGTACGAGTGCCCGGACCGCTCCTCGACCGTGAACCCGGCCTCCGTCAGCACCCGTTCGAGGTCCTCGCGGAGGTAGCCGCTGATCCGCAGCTCGGTGCCCAGGAAGGGCAGCGGCACGTGGTCGAGGTCCGCCTCGACCATGCCGAGCATCAGCAGTCCGCCGGGGCGCAGCAGCCGGTGGAGCCGGGTGAGGACGACGGGGATCTCGTCCTGGGGGAGCAGGATCAGCGAGAAGAACGCGGTGACGGCGTCCAGGCCGCCCGCCCCCGCCGGGCCCAGGCCGGGCAGGTTCCAGGCCCGGGCGGCCCGCTCGGTGGCGAGGTCGTACATGTCGATCCGGTGGAAGGCGGGGGCGTACGGGCCTCGGTACCGCTCGGCGCGGGCGAGGCGCAGCATCCCGTCGGAGAGGTCGATCCCGGTGACGCGCAGCCCGCCCAGGGTCAGCTGGCGCACGGTCGGGTCGCCGGTGCCGCAGCCGATGTCCAGCACGCGGGCGCCCGGCTCCAGCGCGGCGAGCAGCCGGCGCCCGCAGGCCAGCTGCCCGTCCTTGGCGGGGAACGCCTCGCCGTACCCGGCGCCGATGGTGTCGAACGCGACGGCCTGCAGGGCGCGTTCGGCCCGGCGACGCAGGACGTCGGTGTCGTCCTCACCGACCGGCGTCGGGTCGGATATCTGTCCGGTCGTCACGATAGAGAGGCACCCTTCCACCCTGGCCTCCGGTCGGCTGACCGGGCTGGACGAGGCCGCCGGCCCGCCGCCGCTCCGGCGCCCGCGCCGCCCCGCCGGCCCGCTGCCGGTGGCGGTCCGTCACGCTCTCCGCGTCACGCTGACTGAGTCGTCACGCCTGACTGCCGACCGCGTGCTGAGACTGCACCCTGACTGTATCTCTGACCGTTCTCGGTCATTCGATCCGTACGGAGACACTCTGCCCTGAACAGGCGCCATCGCGCTGCCGTTTGGCCGGACAAGTCAGTGGTGCACTCGTGTGTGTACTGGCATCCGAGAATATGCGTGATCACTGCGCCGTGGGGTCCCTTTCCGGCCAACTCGCGTCGCTTGCGACGATGTGGCCCGGGTTGCGGAAGCACGCCGGTGCGGGCCGGGGGAGCGCGAACGGGCCGCGCACGCCGCGCAGCACGCCGATCACAGCTCGCTGACCTGCGGTTCTTCCGCTGTCCTGGATGCGTCGGGCCCGTCGATCCGCCGTTTATCGAACGTCAATCGGCGGCGTGCACGATGGAGTCCAGCGCCGGGGAAGCGTTGAGGGTGCTCCCGCAGCCGGGGGGCTGCGGGAGCACCGGACGCACAGGGGGTGGGTCTCCCGTCGGGGGACGGAGACTCACGGCGCAGGGGGAGAGGAGAGGGGCTCGGTGTGCTGTCGGGAGATGAGGTCCGCCACGGGGGAGGCCTCCGGCACACCGAGCCGGGTGAAGATCACATGGGCCTCCTGCAGACACGCCAGCCCGCGCGCCGGCTGGGCGAGGTGGAGCAGCGCCTCACCCAGGGCCGCGTTCGCCAGGCCCTGGCAGTACGCGGAGTCCATCTCCTGTCCGATCGCCAGTGATTCACCGGCCGTCTCCGCCGCCTCGGCCTGCCGGCCCGAGGCCAGTAGCGAGGGAGCGAGCCGGGCGAGGGTGTAACCCTCCCAGAGCCGGTTCTGCTGGGACTGGTACAGCCCGTGTGCCTCACGCAGGTGCTCCGCCGCCCGGCCCGGCGCGCTGGTCGACGCCAGCACCACGCCCAGTTGGTACAGGGTGTCGGCCAGGCAGGGGCCGTTCTTGGACGCGCGCGCGGTGGCCACCGCATCGGTGACCGACTGGATCGCCGTTTCGGTGTGCCCGAGCCGGTGCTGTGCCCGCGCGATGTTGCCGAGCAGCCGTGCCTCGCTGACGGATGCTCCCATCGACCGGCTGATCGCGAGTGCCTGCTCGAAGAAGGGGATGGACTCAGCCGGGCGGTTGGCGATACTGAGGATGATCGCCAGGGTGTTGGCAGCGGCGGAGCGCAGGCTCGTGATGTCGTCGGCGCCCTGCAGATCGAGGCTCGCCCGCAGCGAGTGCTCCGCCCCGTGGAAGTCGCCGGTGACCGACTGGAGGGTGCCGAGCGCGAAGTGCACGCGTGCTAGTGCGGCGGGGTCGTCCGCGGAGCGGGTGTTCCGGTCCACAGTCTCCAATGCGCGGCGCACGCGGGGCCCGTGGGTCGGGTCCTCGCTCAGACTGTTCAGCAGGATCAGCAGGTCGACGGCAGGCCGCCGCAGTCCGCTGGGTCCGTGAACGGCCGACTCGACCGCGCTGAGCAGGAACGACACCTCGGTCCGCAACCAGGTTCGCGCGGACTGGCTGGTCGGCAGGTCGAGGCCGGTGGAGTTCGGCGGATTGAGCGGTTCGGGCAACTGATCGTCGGGCTCGATCGCCCGTGCCGCGTTGCGGACCGTGGGCAGCAGCAGGTCCAGCAGACGTTGGACCGCCGACTGCTGTTCGACGGTGTCGCCCATGCGCTCGTTCTGCCGCTGTGCGTACAGCCGGAGCAGGTCGTGGTAGCGGTAGCGGCCGGGGGTGAAGCACTCCAGCATGTTGGCCTCGACGAGCGCCTCGGCGAGGTCCTCGGCGGAGCGCTCGTCGGCGCCCAGAAGCGCGGCCACGGCCGGCAGTGGGAGGTCCGGGGAGTCCACCAGGGAGAGCAGCCGGAAGGCGCGGGCCTCTGCTGGCGAGAGCTGCCCATAGCCGAGGCCGATTGTGGTCTCCACCGCGAGATTGCCGAGCTGGAGCTCATCCAGGCGCCGGCGCTGGTCGGCTAAGCGGCGGGCGAGGTCCGAGACGCTCCAGCGCGGCCTGCTGGCCAGCCGGGCGGCGGCGATCCGGACGGCGAGCGGCAGGAAGCCACAGGCGGTGACGACCGCCATGGCGGCCTCGGCCTCGGCCGTGACCCGTTGATCGCCGACGATGGCCGAGAAGAGCGCCAGCGCCTCCTTCGGAGTCAGCTCCTCGACGTCCACCAAGTGTGCGCCGGGGATGCCGGCCAACCGCGAGCGGCTGGTGGCCAGCACGGCACAGCCGGACACCCCGGGGATCAGCGGTTGCAACTGCTGGGCGTCCTGGGCGTTGTCCAACAGGATCAGCATCCGACGCCCGGCCAGCAGTGAGCGGTAGAGCGCCGATCGCTGTTCCAGCGAGTCTGGTGTCTCGGTGACTCCGAGGGCGTGCAGGAAGTCGCCGAGGACCACGGCGGGGTCGGCCGGCGTGGCGCCGGCACCGCGCAGGTCGACGTAGAGCTGGCCGTCGGGGAATTCCGCCCGTACCCGGTGAGCCACGTGCACGGCGAGGGTGGTCTTGCCGACACCGCCGATCCCGGCCAGCGAGGTCACGACCACAGCCTGGCCCTGGGCGCTCTTCAGTACCGACGTCAGTTCCGCCACGAGTTCACCTCGGCCGCTGAAGTCAGATACATCGGCCGGGAGTTGTGCGGGAGCCGGGGTTTGAACAGCGGCCTCTTCGCGAGTGCCGCCGACTGCGGAGGTCGCAGGCGGCGCGAGCGTCGGGTCGGCGGCCAGGATGCGGGAGTGCATGGAGCTGAGCCCGGCTCCGGGCTCGACACCGAGTTCGTCGATGAGCAGTTTGCGGGTGTCGGTGTAGACGCCGAGCGCTTCTGCCTGGCGGCCGCATCGGTAGAGCGCCAGCATCAGCAGCTCCCGGAGCCGCTCGCGCAGTGGGTGCTCGGCAGTGAGCGAGCTCAACTCGCCGACCATCTCGGCGTGCAGGCCGATCTCCAGGGCCGCGGCACAGCGCTCCTCGGCGACCGTGACGTGGCGTTCCGCCAGCCGGATCCGCTGGGTCTCGGCGTACGGCCCCGGTACGCCGGTCAGCGGCTTGCCGCTCCACATGGCCAGCGCGTCGACGAGGAGCCTGTGCGCCTTGCGGGCCTCGCCGGAGGCCCTGGCGGCGGCGGCCTCGGCGAAGCGGCTCTCGAACACCGACATGTCGAGGGCGTCGGCCGGGATTCGGAGCGCGTACCCGTCGCTGATCGAGACCAGCAGCTCGGCCGGAGTGCGGAGCTCACGCCGTGGTTCGATGACGGACCGCAGTCGTGAGATGTACGTTCGAAGGGCCGCGATGGCCTGGGTGGGCGGCCGGTCTCCCCAGAGTCCGTCGACGAGGTCCTGGGTGGTGACCGGGCGTCCCGCGTGCAGCAGGAGGGCGGTCAGGACGGCCTGTTGCTGTGGTGAGCCGAGGGAGAGCGGTTTGCCGTCGAGCCAGGCCTGGACGGGGCCGAGCACCTGGAAACGCAGCGCTGGAGGTGGCGGCGATTCCCGAAGCTCCATGAAGTCCCCCGATAGCCGGTGATGTCGAGTGCGTGCAGGGGTGCTCAGCGGTCGCCGTGGTGGCCCCTCAGCTTAGGGCGGAAGCTGAATCTGCCGGGCGCGATCGCAAGCCTTGCGATGTTTATCGGACATTTAATCAACCCTACGATACTGTCCGCGCGCCCGCGCCAAGCCGGACGGGCTGACGACCTCTGATGACCGAAAGGCGGCTGCCCCATGGCCAACAACGAGAACGAGGCCGCTGTGTCGGCCGCTGGGATCCAGTCCGACACTGCGGCGGCTGAGGCAGGCTCAGCCGTCGAGAACGCTGTTGTCGCGTCCCCCGAGCAGGGCGAGTACGCCGCGCCGACCGCCGACCAGCAGGCGGACATCGAGGACGACCTCTTCGGCGGAGAGTCCGACCGTCTGGTCGAGCCCGAGGGCGAGGACGGCCCGTACGAGCCGCAGGGCATCATCGCCAACCACCCGTAGTCGGCGGACCCGAGCGCCCCGTACCCCGCTTCGCGGGTGCGGGGCGCTCGCCATTTCCGTGTGCACGGGTCAGCCGTGGCCGGATTCGACTGCGCTGCCCTCCGGGAGGGGGGCAAGGTGGCCGGGGGCGGCGGTCCACTCGCGGCCGCCGCCGGGTGGCCGCAGGTAGTGCTCGCCGCCGATGGTGTCCATGTAGATGCCGATGCGGCCGGTCCGGCGGTCGTGGACCGGTTCCCCCGCGCGCGGGCGGTAGGGCGCGGCCCTGTGCTCTCGGATGCTCACCGCGCTGCTCCTCGCTCTTTGTACCGATCTGTACGGGCGACTACCCAGCATCTCTAGAGAAGCTAATATCTCTAGAGATGTCAACGGTGGGGTCACGGCGGAAGGGGCTGGACGATGGCCGGAAGCAGGGGCGGCAGGGACGGCGGGCAGCCCAAGTACCAGCGGATCGCCGACACGCTGAGGGAGGCGGTCGACACCGGCGAGTACCGGGCCGGTGACCGGCTGCCCGGCGAGAACGACCTGATGGAGAAGTACGGCGTCGCCCGGATGACCGCCCGTCAGGCGCTCGGCGTGCTGCAGAGCGAGGGCATCGCCGAAGCCCGCCGGGGTGCGGGCGTGTTCGTCCGGGAGTTTCGGCCGTTGCGCCGGCGCGGGATCCAGCGGCTGGCGCAGGGGCAGTGGGGGTCGGGGCGGTCGATATGGTCGGCCGACATCGACAACCGCACCCTGGTGGTGGACCAGGTCTCGGTCACCGAGGAGGGCGCCCCCGAGCACGTGGCTCGGGTGCTCGGCGTGGAGCCGGGCGAGCCGATGTGCGTGCGCCACCGCCGCTTCGTGCTGGACGGCAAGCCGGTGCTGCTCTCCACCTCCTACCTGCCGGCCGTCCTGGTCGCCGGCACCGCGATCACCCGGGAGGACACCGGGCCCGGCGGTACGTACGCCCGCCTCGCCGAGATCGGCGCCAAGCCGATGCACTTCCGCGAGGAGGTGCGCTCCCGGATGCCGGTCGCCGAGGAGGCCGCCCGGCTGGACCTCTCCACGGGCACCCCGGTGATCGTCATCGTCCGCACCGCCTTCGCCGAGGAGGGCCAGGTGGTGGAGCTCAACGAGATGACCCTCGACGCCGCCTCCTACGTCCTGGAGTACGACTTCGACGCGTGAGCGCGTCAGCGCGTGAACACACGCCCGCCCCGGTCGCGCGGGTGCGCGGCCGGGGCGGGCGGTGGGGCGGCGGGGGCGTCACACAGCGCGGCTACTCCTTGGAGCGGACGCGGAGGTTGGTGATCAGCGGGCCCTCGGTGGTCTCGCGGAAGAAGTCGTTGCCCTTGTCGTCGACGACGATGAAGGCGGGGAAGTCCTCGACCTCGATGCGCCAGACGGCCTCCATGCCGAGCTCGGCGTATTCCAGGACCTCGACCTTCTTGATGCAGTCCTGGGCGAGGCGGGCGGCGGGGCCGCCGATGGAGCCGAGGTAGAAGCCGCCGTGGGCGGCGCAGGCGTCGGTGACCTGCTTGCTGCGGTTGCCCTTGGCGAGCATGACCATCGAGCCGCCGGCGGCCTGGAACTGGTCGACGTAGGAGTCCATCCGGCCGGCGGTGGTCGGGCCGAAGGAGCCGGAGGCGTAGCCCTCGGGGGTCTTGGCCGGGCCCGCGTAGTAGACCGGGTGGTCCTGGAGGTACTTGGGCATGCCCTCGCCGGCGTCCAGGCGCTCCTTGATCTTGGCGTGGGCGATGTCGCGGGCGACGACCAGGGTGCCGGTGAGCGAGAGCCGGGTCTTCACCGGGTACTTGGAGAGCTCGTTGCGGATCGCCGACATCGGCTGGTCGAGGTCGATGCGGACAACGTCGTCGTCGAGGTGCTCGTCGGTGGTGTCCGGCAGGTACCTGGCCGGGTCGGTCTCCAGCTGCTCCAGGAAGACGCCCTCGGCGGTGATCTTGCCGAGCGCCTGGCGGTCGGCGGAGCAGGAGACGGCCATCGCGACCGGCAGCGAGGCGCCGTGGCGCGGCAGGCGCACCACGCGCACGTCGTGGCAGAAGTACTTGCCGCCGAACTGGGCGCCGATGCCGATCTTCTGGGTCAGCTCGGTGACCTTGGCCTCCAGCTCGAGGTCCCGGAAGCCGTGGCCGGTCTTCGCGTCGCCCGCGGTCGGCAGGTGGTCGAGGTAGTGCGCGGAGGCGTACTTGGCGGTCTTGAGCGCGAACTCGGCGCTGGTGCCGCCGATCACGATGGCCAGGTGGTACGGCGGGCAGGCCGCGGTGCCGAGCGAGCGGATCTTCTGCTCCAGGAACGAGAGCATGCTCGCCTCGTTCAGGATCGCCTTGGTCTCCTGGTACAGGTACGACTTGTTGGCCGAGCCGCCGCCCTTGGCCATGAAGAGGAACTTGTACGCGTCGCCGTCGGTCGCGTAGAGCTCGATCTGCGCCGGCAGGTTGTTGCCGGTGTTCTTCTCGTCCCAGGTGGTCACCGGGGCCATCTGGGAGTAGCGCAGGTTGAGCCTGGTGTACGCGTCGTACACGCCGCGCGCGATGGCGGACTCGTCGCCGCCGGAGGTCAGCACGTTCTGGCCGCGCTTGCCCATGACGATGGCGGTGCCGGTGTCCTGGCACATCGGGAGGATGCCGCCGGCCGAGATGTTGACGTTCTTCAGCAGGTCCAGCGCCACGAAGCGGTCGTTGGGGCTGGCCTCCGGGTCGTCCAGGATGCGGCGCAGCTGGGCGAGGTGGGCCGGGCGCAGGTAGTGCGAGATGTCGTGCATCGCCTCGGCGGTGAGCAGCCGCAGGGCCTCGGGCTCGACCTGGAGGAAGGTGCGGCCGCCGGCCTCGAAGGTGGAGACGCCCTCGGAGGTGAGCTTGCGGTACGGGGTCGGGTCGGCGCCCAGCGGGAGCAGGTCGCTGTACTCGAAGTCTGGCGTGGGAGCCATGTGAGGAGGTCCTTAGTGTTCCAGTGTTCCGGCTGCGTCGGCGAAGCACCCTCGGCGAAGCGCCCTCAAGGGCACCCTCCAGGGTAGGACCCGGCGAATCGCCGCACGCGGACAGGTGAGCCTGCGTGACCAGGGTCACTCAAACGTGCGTACGGGACTTGCCGTGATGGCTAGGCTGGGGCCGTGGAGAACTCGCCGTCTGAGGACGACCAGGGACAGCAGGGGCAGCCGCCCGTACCGATGACCAAGCCCACCACTCCCGCCCCGCGGACCGCGGCGGGCCACGCCCCGGTGGCGGAGGCCGAGATGCGGGCGTCCGACGCCGACCGGGAGCGGGTCGCGGAGCTGCTGCGCGACGCCTACGCCGAGGGCCGGCTGGACGTGGAGGAGCACGCGGAGCGCATCGAGGCCGCGTACAAGGCGAAGACCATGGGCGAACTCGTGCCGCTCACCCGGGATCTGCCCGCCCACCGGTCGGTCTCCTTCGAGAAGTCCCCGCTGGACGGGGAGCGTCCGCGCCAGACCGCGCCGCAGCCGCCGGCCCGGCAGGAGGCGCCGACCATGGTGGCGGTCTTCGGCGGGGCGTCGCGCAAGGGCCGCTGGCGGGTGGGCTCGCACCTGAAGGCGGTGGCGATCTTCGGCGGGGTCGAGATCGACCTGACCGACGCGGTCTTCGAGTCGCCCGAGGTGGTGATCGAGGTGGCCGCGGTGTTCGGCGGCGTGGACATCAAGGTGCCGGAGAACGTGAGCCTGCACGGCGGCGGCGTCGGCATCTTCGGCGGCTTCGACGTCAAGGAGCAGACGGCGGCCGACCCCTACGCCCCGGTGGTGCGGGTCAAGGGGGCCGCGGTGTTCGGCGGCTGCGAGGCGCGGCCGCGCCGGGGCAAGAAGCTCAAGGAGTGGGTGCGCAAGCAGCTCGGCGCCGACTGACGGCACGTGACGCCGCCGAGGGCGCGGAACGCGCGCGCGGACGCCCGGCGGGGGTAACTCCCCGCCGGGCGTCCGTCGTTGGGAGGGGCGGCGGCCGGGCCCCGGCGGCACTCCGGGGGTCGTCGGGTGCACTGCGTAGCCGGTTGCGTGCAGTGTGCATGAATCGCGGCGGGGCGGGGTAATTCCTCTCGCACATCGCTTCTCGTACGGCTGTGACACCGGAGGCGGCCTGCGGCCGGCCCGGGGGGTGAAGTGACGCGCGGGGGCCGCAGCCGGCAGGGGAGCGTGCCTTCCCCCGTGTCCGAGTGCCTCGTCAGGAGTCCGGCCGTGCTGCATCCGATCGAGTCCCGCACCACACGTCCCGTCGCCGCCGCCCAGTTGCTGGCGCGCACCCCGGACGTGCCGACCCCGACGCCCTCGCAGCCGTACGGGGACGACAACCCGTGGCACACGGGGGCGGCCTGCCGGCGGGACGAGGTGGGGTTGTTCTTCGCGCCGTCCAAGGAGCCGACGGCGGCCCGGCTGTCGCGCGAGGAGCAGGCCAAGCAGGTCTGTGCGCGCTGCCCGGTGCTGCTGGAGTGCCGGGAGCACGCGCTGGCGCAGCCGGAGCCGTACGGGGTGTGGGGCGGGCTGACGGCGGCGGAGCGCCGGGTGGTGCTGGCCCGTCGGCGGCGCCGGGACGCGGAGCTGCGCGAGCCGGCGGCGCGGGTGACCGGGGCCCGGATCGCGGGCTGAGCGAGGCGGTCGCAGCGGTCGGAGCGGTCGGAGAGGCGGTCCCGGCCGGCGGCCCGGGCAGCGTGCCGGTGCGGCCGGGAAGGCCTGGTGCGACCGTGTGCCGTCCGTGTGCCGTCCGTGTGCCGTCCACGTACGGGCGGGCCGGGGAACACGGACGCGGCCCCGGCGGAGGGGGATTCCGCCGAAGCCGCGTCCGATCGGTGAACTACCGGTGGATCCGGGTCAGTTGGCGCGGTCGAAGTCGATCGCGCTGTACGCCCGCAGCTTGGACAGCTTGTGGGTGGAGTGGATCTCCCGGATGGTGCCGCTCTTGGAGCGCATCACCAGCGAGCTGGTGGTGGCGGTCTCCGAGCGGTAGTGGACGCCGCGCAGCAGCTCGCCGTCGGTGATGCCGGTGGCGACGAAGAACACGTTCTCGCCGCTGACCAGGTCGTTGGTGGTCAGCACGCGGTCCAGGTCGTGGCCGGCGTCGATGGCCTTCTGGCGCTCGGCGTCGTCCTTGGGCCACAGCCGGCCCTGGATGACGCCGCCCATGCACTTCATGGCGCAGGCCGCGATGATGCCCTCCGGCGTGCCGCCGACGCCCATCAGCAGGTCGACGCCGGTGCCCTCGCGGGCGGCCATGATGGCGCCGGCGACGTCGCCGTCGGAGATGAACTTGATCCGGGCGCCGGCCTCGCGGATCTCCTTGACCAGACCCTCGTGGCGCGGGCGGTCGAGGATGACCACGGTGACGTCCTCGACGGCGCTGCCCTTGGCCTTGGCGACCCGGCGGATGTTGACGGCCGGCGGGGCGGTGATGTCGACGAACTCGGCGGCCTCCGGGCCGGCGACGAGCTTGTCCATGTAGAACACCGCGCTGGGGTCGAACATGGTGCCGCGGTCGGCGACCGCCAGGACGGCGACCGCGTTGTTCATGCCCTTGGCGGTCAGGGTGGTGCCGTCGACCGGGTCCACCGCGACGTCGCACTCGGCGCCGGTGCCGTCGCCGACCCGCTCGCCGTTGTAGAGCATCGGGGCTTCGTCCTTCTCGCCCTCGCCGATGACGACCACGCCGTTCATCGAGACGGTCGAGACGAGGGTGCGCATCGCCTTGACTGCGGCGCCGTCCGCGCCGTTCTTGTCACCGCGGCCGACCCAGCGGCCGGCGGCCATGGCCGCCGCCTCGGTGACGCGGACGAGCTCGAGCGCGAGGTTCCGGTCCGGAGCCTCCGGAGCCACCTCGAGGGATCGAGGCAGGCTGTGAGGGTACTGGGTGGTCATCGTCGTTACCTCTCTGTACGCGACGGCCAGTGAGCGCCCGACTACTGCCTGGTCGAACGCCGTGGTGAGGGTCATGCGATCGTATCCGCCCTCCGGAGGGCTGTCTGTGGCGCGGGTCGCCACCCGGCGGCGGTAGCGGCCGGTTTGCCCTGGTTCACCCGTCCGTGGGCACCCCGGGTGTCGGCGTCGGCGTGCGGATGGGTCACCATGAGGGGGTGGCAGCAGACAGCAGAGGCATGAGGGGCCGGCAGACGGTACGGGACATGGTCCTGTCGATGCTGGCGGTCGGTGTCGTGGTCGGGATCGGCTACCTGTTCCTCCCCCATGACGCGGACGGCGACGGCGTGCACGCCAAGGAGTACCGGGTGGAGGCGGCGACCGCGCGGCGGGCCGCGCCGTACCCGCTGCTCTCCCCGGAGGGCCTGTCCGACAAGTGGCGGGCCACCTCGGTGCGCTACGTCCCGCCGCCCGGCGGCAAGGGCGTGGCCCAGTGGCACCTGGGCTTCGTGACCCCGTCCGGCCAGTACGCGGCGGTCGAGCAGAGCGACGCGGCCCGCGACGACGTGCTCGCCGCGAAGGTGGCCGGCGGCAGGCCGGACGGCAGCTCGGAGGTCGGCGGCCGGACCTGGGAGCGCCTGCAGGGCACCAAGGCCCGCGCGCTCGCCACCCAGAGCGGCACCGCCACCACGCTGGTCACCGGCACCGCCTCGTACGAGGAGCTGGCCGAGCTGGCCGCCGCGCTGAAGTAGTCCGCACGCGCGAGGGGCCCCGGCCGGGTGATCGGCCGGGGCCCCTCGCGCGGGTGCCGTCCGGGTCAGACGGAGGTGACGACCTCGTCGTAGGCCAGGCGCGGCGAACGGGCGAACCAGGCGTCCTCGCCCGGCTTGCCGATGTTCACCACGGCCAGCACCGAGTGCTCGCCGTCGGCGAAGAACTCCTTGTCGATGCCCGCGGCGTCGTAGCCGGTCATCGGGCCCGCGGCCAGGCCGGCGGCGCGCACGCCGATGATGAAGTAGCCGGCCTGCAGGGCGCCGTTCATCAGGGCGGAGGACTCGCGGACCGGACGCTCGGTGAAGAAGAGGTCCTTGGCCTGCGGGAAGTGCGGCAGCAGGGTCGGCAGCTCGTGGTGGAACTCGTTGTCCACGGCCAGCACGGCGACCAGCGGGGCGGCGGCGGTCTTGGCCTTGTTGCCGTCGGACATGTGCCGGACCAGGCGCTCGCGGGCCTCGTCGGAGCGGACCAGGACGACGCGCAGCGGCTGCTGGTTGAAGGCGGTCGGGCCGAACTTCACCAGGTCGTAGATCGCCTGGACCTGCTCGTCGGTGACCGGCTCGTCGGTGAAGGTGTTGGCGGTGTGGGCCTCGCGGAACAGCAGGTCCTGGGCGGCGGCGTCGAGGACCAGGGCGTCGTTGGCGGTCATGCTGTGCACCTCATGGGGAACGGGGGGTTCGGGGGGATCGGCCGGGGTCGATCACCCGTTCCCAACATGGGTGAAGGTTCAACTGTTCCGCGTTCAACTGTGACCTGCGTCACGCGGCCTGCGTCACGCGACCCCGGGGTCGCGGTGCGGCCCGGCCGGGTCAGCCCTCCGTGGTCCGCTCCTCGGCGGCCAGCGCCGCGTCCAGCCGGACCCGGGCGCCGTCCAGCCAGCGCTGGCAGACCTTCGCCAGCTGCTCGCCGCGCTCCCACAGCGCCAGCGACTCCTCCAGGGACGTCCCGCCGTTCTCCAGCTGCCGGACGACCTCCAGCAGCGCGTCCCGGGCGTGCTCGTAGCCCAGGGCGTCGTCCGGGGTCCGCGGCGCCTCCACCTGCTCCTGCTGCTCAGCCATGGCAGCCAGCGTAGGGGGTGGGACCGACAGGCCGCCCGGGCCTACGCGTCGCCGTCCGCGGTGGCCTGCTCCGCGGTGGCCCCGCCGCCGTCCGCCGTGACCTCGAAGGAGCCGCCCGCCACCCGGGCGTGCAGCGCCTCGCCCGCCGTGACCTGGGCCGGGTCGGTGACCACCGCGCCGTCCGCCCGCTGGAGCACCGCGTAGCCGCGCTCCAGGGTGGCGGCCGGGGAGAGCGCCACGACCCGGGCCAGGGTGTGCCCGAGGTCGGTCTGCGCGTGGTCCAGCCGGTGGCCGAGGGTGCGCCGGGCCCGCTCCAGCAGCCCCTCCACCTCGTGCGTCCGCCCGTCCAGCAGCCGGTGCGGGGCGGCCAGCACCGGGCGGCTGCGCACCCCGTCCAGGCCGTGCTGCTCGCGCTCCACCCGGGCGAGCACGTGGCGGCGGGCGCGGTCGCGCAGCTGCCGGACCTTCGCCAGCTCCTCGCCGACGTCCGGAACCACCCGTTTGGCGGCGTCGGTGGGCGTGGAGGCGCGCAGGTCGGCGACGAAGTCCAGCAGCGGCTGGTCCGGCTCGTGCCCGATCGCGCTGACCACCGGCGTCCGGGCGGCCGCGACCAGCCGGACCAGGCCCTCGTCGGAGAAGGGCAGCAGGTCCTCCACGCTGCCGCCGCCCCGGGCCACGATGATCACGTCCACCTCGGGGTGCTCGTCCAGCTCCCGGACGGCCGCGCTCACCCGCTCCACCGCGCTGACGCCCTGCACCGGCACGTTGCGCACCTCGAAGCGGACGGCCGGCCAGCGCCGCCGGGCGTTCTCCAGCACGTCCCGTTCGGCCGCCGAGTCCCGCCCGGTGACCAGGCCGACGCACTGCGGCAGGAACGGCAGCGGCCGCTTGCGCTCCGCGTCGAACAGCCCCTCCCCGCCCAGGCGCCGCTTCAGCTGCTCCAGCCGGGCCAGCAGCTCGCCCAGTCCGACCAGCCGGATCTCCGCCGCACGCAGCGACAGCTGTCCGCGCGCCGCGTACCACTCCGGTTTGGCGTGCACGATCACCCGCGAGCCCTCCCGCACCGCGTCGGCGACCTGGTCGAAGACCGAGCGGAAGCAGGTGACCGTCAGCGACACGTCCTGCTGCGGGTCGCGCAGGGTCAGGAAGACCACGCCCGCGCCCGGCCGCCGGCTGAGCTGGGTGATCTGCCCCTCCACCCAGACCGCGCCGAGCCGCTCGACCCACCCGCCGATCAGCGCGGACACCTTGCCGACCGGGAGCGGCGCTTCGGGGGAGCTGGGATTCGCCATGGGTAGAGGCTAGCGGCGGCCGCCGACAGGGGCGGCCCCCCCCCGGAAGGCCGGCCCCGCCGACCCCACCACCGTCCGCACCACCGGCCCCCGCCGCCGGGTCGCGCCGGCCGGGCCGCGCCACGGCGCCCCGGCGCCGTTCCGTTCGTACGGGCCCGGATCCGATCGGCCCTGACGCCCGCGCGACCGGAGGTGCCGTCCGTCGGCGCGGCGCCGCGGCGCCCTTACGATGGAGCCATGTCCAACACCGCACAGCGCCGTGTCCTGCTCGCCGCCCCCCGGGGTTACTGCGCGGGCGTCGACCGCGCCGTGATCGCCGTCGAGAAGGCCCTGGAGCAGTACGGGGCGCCGATCTACGTCCGCAAGCAGATCGTCCACAACAAGTACGTGGTGCAGACCCTGGAGAAGAAGGGCGCGATCTTCGTCGACGAGACGGAGGAGGTGCCCGAGGGCTCGATCGTGGTCTTCTCCGCGCACGGTGTCGCCCCGTCCGTCCACGACGAGGCCCGGGCCGGCAAGCTCGCCACCGTCGACGCCACCTGCCCGCTGGTCACCAAGGTCCACAAGGAGGCGAAGCGCTTCGCCGAGGAGGACTTCGACATCCTGCTGGTGGGCCACGAGGGCCACGAGGAGGTCATCGGCACGATGGGCGAGGCCCCGGACCGCATCCACCTGGTGGACGGTGCCGAGGACGTGGCCGGCGTCCAGGTGCGCGACGAGTCCAAGGTCGTCTGGCTCTCCCAGACCACCCTGTCGGTGGACGAGACCATGGCCACCGTCGGCGAGCTGAAGAAGCGCTTCCCGTTGCTGGTCAGCCCGCCCAGCGACGACATCTGCTACGCCACCCAGAACCGCCAGGTGGCCGTGAAGCAGCTGGCCGACGAGACCGACCTGCTGATCGTGGTCGGCTCCAAGAACTCCTCCAACTCGGTGCGCCTGGTCGAGGTCGGCCTGGAGTACGGCGCCAAGGCCGCCCACCTGGTGGACTTCGCCGACGAGATCCAGGAGTCCTGGCTGGAGGGCGTCACCACGGTCGGTCTGACCAGCGGCGCCTCGGTGCCGGAGATCCTGGTCGACGAGGTGCTCGCCTGGCTGGCCGAGCGCGGCTACGCGGACGTCGAGACCGTCAAGACCGCCGAGGAGCACCTGACCTTCTCGCTGCCCAAGGAGCTGCGCCGCGACCTGCGCGCCGAGGCCGCGGGCAAGCTGTAACCCACAGGCACCGGACGCCCGGCCCTCCCTCGGGGGGCCGGGCGTCCGCGTGCCGGGGCACGGACACCGGTGGCGTGGGGGGTGCTGACGCCGGTGGTGCCGGGGCACCGACGCGGCGCCTCCTCCGTGCGCGGCCGGGCATGCTCTCGTAGTTTTGTGCACAGGCTGTGGACAACGCGGTGGCGCACGGCCCCGCGGCGCGACGGAGGGCGATCGGGATGACGACGGTTTTCGGTGTGGACATCGGCGGCTCGGGCATCAAGGGCGCCCCCGTCGACCTCGCCCGGGGCACGCTGGCCCAGGAGCGGCACAAGGTCCTCACCCCGCAGCCCTCGGCGCCCGAGGCCGTGGTCGCCGCCGTCCGCGAGGTGGTCCGCCACTTCGACCACCAGGGCCCGGTCGGTCTGACCTTCCCCGGCGTGGTCGTCGACGGGCACACCAGAACCGCCGCCAACGTGGACAAGGGCTGGATCGGCCTGGACGCCGCCGGACTGTTCCGCGAGGCGCTGGACCTGCCCGCCGTGGTGCTCAACGACGCGGACGCGGCCGGCCTCGCCGAGACCGCGTTCGGCGCGGCCCGCGGCCAGCACGGCGTCACCCTGGTGCTCACCTTCGGCACCGGCATCGGCAGCGCCCTGTTCGTGGACGGCGCGCTGGTGCCCAACACCGAGCTGGGCCACCTCGAACTGCGCGGCAAGGACGCGGAGCGCCGGGCCTCCTCGGCCGCCAGGGAGCGGCACGGGCTGAGCTGGGAGCAGTGGGCCGACCGGGTGGACGAGTACCTGGACCTGGTGGAGCGGCTGTTCTCGCCCCAGCTGATCGTGATCGGTGGCGGGGTGAGCCGCAAGCACGAGAAGTTCCTGCCGCGGCTGCGCGAGCGCGAGGCCCGGATCGTCCCGGCGGGCCTGCTCAACGACGCGGGCATCGTCGGCGCGGCCATGGCGGCGGCGCAGGGGTCCTGAGGCGGGGCCGGCGGGCCCTGGCCCTCGGTCGACCGACGGTGACTCAGCGTGAGCGGTGGATCCGGCGCTGCGCCACGAAGCGGGCGGCGACGATCACGACCGCGAGGCCGGTGCCGGAGAACAGCCAGCCGGCCCGCAGGGCCAGGCCCGTCGCCAGCGCCACCACGTGGGCGGTGAGACCGGGGGAGGAGACCGGGTCCAGCAGGAGCAGCGCGACCGCGAAGGCGATCGGGCCGCTGATCGGGGCGGCCAGCAGGTCGGCGAAGCGGACCCGGGCGGCCAGCTGGAAGCAGACGGCCAGGTAGCCGATCCCGAACAGCACGCCGAGCCCGCCGAAGACCGCCCGGTCCACGGCCGCCACCGCGAGGGTCGCCGCCACGGCGGCCACCCCGGTGCCCACCGCGGTCAGCCGGGTCGGTCGGCCGCCGCCGCGCGGGGGCTCCCCGCCGCCCGGGCCGTGCAGCGGCAGGCGCAGCCGCCGTCGGCCCGCG
>NZ_JBSGFD010000130.1:0-25195 GCF_053603215.1 Kitasatospora sp. NPDC004240
GATCTCATGCGGCTACGGTGCCAAGGGACCGCGCATCTACGACTGGGCGGCCATCCAGTTGCCCGCCGTGGCCGAGTACGACTACCAGGACGAGGCCCTGGTCCGTCGGCGATGGGCGCTGGCCCGCCGCAGCCTGACCAAGCCGGACGAGATCGCCTACTACCTTGCCTACGCACAACTCGACACGACTGTCGAACAGTTGGTGCGGATCGCCGGGATGCGCTGGGCGATCGAGGAGTGCTTTCAGGCCGCGAAGAACGAGTGCGGCCTGGATCAGTACGAGGTCCGCCGCTACACCGGCTGGATGCGACATGTCACCCTGGCCATGCTCGCCCACGCGTTCCTGGCCGCGATGGCCGCAGCCGCGGCATCAAAGGGGGCTGCAGAAACGGTTCCCGCGCCCTGGTCGACCTCACCGTGGCAGAGATCCGGCGCCTCCTGGCAGCTGGCCGTTCCCACGACCCGTGTCCGCCGCGGTGCTCGCCCCGCGCTCACGCCCTGAACTGGTCCATCTGGCGCCGACAGCGCCAGGCCATCGCCCGCCGCTGCCACTACCAACGCCGGCTGCACACGATCGAGGGGCGGTCCCAGGAAGACCGCCCCTGACGGGCACCAGCCCACTACACTCACCGCGCAGCCCTCTGAACAGGCAAAACGTCGAAGTCCTGCTGGAGTACTAGGGCGGGATGGCGCCGTTTCCGGTGACCATCGGCAAGGTGCGCCCGTCCGGTGTGGTCAGGGCAACCAGCCAGCGGTCGGGCGGCGGCCAACCAAGCAGGCCGTCGAGATGGAGTTCGGGTCCGACGCCGGTGACCGACGCGGATGGCGGCATGCTCGTCGGCCCGGACGAAGGTGCGGTGGCGGTGAGCGTCCATGGCGGCGCGGCTGGGTGGGTGGGCGGCACGGTGACGTCCAGGGTCGCGGCGCCACCACCATGGGCGGTGTACCGGGGGACGACCCGCGGCAGCGGTCGGGGCGCGGCCACGCTGTGGACCTCGGAGGGCGCGCTCCACATACCCGGCCGGGGATCCGTCGCGGGTAGCCCCCAGGTCTGGTGGAAGTCACCCTCGATCGGCGTGCTGCCCGGCTCGTAGGTGGGCTCGGCCGGCCAGGCCGCCTCGCACATGTAGGCGAGCGGTGACCACGCGGGCGTTCCGGGCGGCAGGTGGTCGTCGAAGGCGCAGGCCCATCGCCAGCCCTCTGCCGGGTTGCCGGGCGGTACGGGCGACAGCTCCATGGTGCGCAGGACCGGCCAGGTGGCGGGCGCGCCGCCCGCTGCGGACCGTCGCACTCGAATGACTGGCAGTGTGCCTGCGGCGGCGTGGCCCCCGACCCGCCGTGCGATCGGTGGTGCCAGGCGTCCGTCCACCGGCCCGGCGCCTGGCAGACGCAGCGTCACGGCCAAGTGCACCGTGGTGCCGTCTGGGTCGAGCACGCAGGTGAGCAGCGGGGCGGGCGGTGTGTCGGTCAGCGGCACGGCGACGACGCAGCAGCCCCGACGGTCCCGGGGGGCCTCCAGCCCGCTGCGGCCGACGGGCACGAGTTGGAGGGCCTGGAGTGCCTCCAGCCGCCCGGGCAGCCGGCAGCGGATCCGCAGCCGCCCGCTGGCCTCGGTGATCGTGGCGTCGGTGACTCGGGCCATTGGGGTCTGGCCGGCGGTGGTCTTGTCGCGGAGTTTCCCGGCGCGTCGCCAGCGTGGCGTGTCGGCGTTCGCGCCCGTGCGCGGTGATTGTTCCTCGCCCGCGTAGAGTCTCCAGGTGGTGCCGGATGGGGCGCCGGGCGGCCGGTTGGTCCGGATGTCTAGTTCGGCGTAGCCGTCCGGTCTCCGGTCACCGCTGAAGAGGATCACCTCGCTCTGCAGGGCATTGACGTAGGGCCGCGGGTCGTGAACGGTCAGTGCGGCCGACGCGGAGGTGTCCGGGCCGCCGTTGTGGTGGACGATGACGGTGTAGCGGAGGTTGGTGCTGGTGCCGGGGCTGGTCTCGGGGGCGCGGACGGTGGCTTCCCATCGACCGATGCCCTGTGGGCGGAGCTGGGACGACCCGTGTGCGCCGACGAGTTCGGCCTCGACGCCGCTGACCGGGGCGCAGCCCGCCGGTGATGCGGGGACGGTCGCCATGATGGTGATCGTGCCCGGGCTTGCGAGGGCGCTTCCGGCGGGCGGTGGGTCGGCCTGCGTATAGTCAAGGACGACCCCCGGCGTGGGGGGCTCGGGCCTGGCGGGCTGCGGGACCTCGCCGGAACTGCCGAAGTCCGACCACTGGCCCCACAGGTCGGCCGTGGCGACCTGCCAACTGGCAGAGCGTCCCGAGCAGTTGCAGTCGGTGACGGCGACCGCCCGGGTGCCGGGTCCGGCGGACGGGGCGAGGATCGGTTGCCGCCAGTCGTCGCCCTGCTCGGTCGGCGGGTTGAGCCACTCGCCGCTCTCCCGCCTCACCGCGAGCGGACCGCCCAGGGTGTTTCGGACGGACAGTGTCGCCGTCCAGGTGCCATCGGGCTCACCGTCCGGGGCCGAGGCAGGATTCCACCGGGTGAGGCCGGGGACGTCACCTACCTCCGGCGGGCTCGGCAGGTCGGGCGGCGGCGTGGCGACGGCGATGGTCCACAGGCACACCACCTTCCGCGAAGGTCGCTTCAGCTCTTCGGCCATTGATTCGAGGTCGGCCTGCCTGTGGGCCCTGTACAGGGCGTTGGTGAACTCCTGGTGCATCCAATCCGCCGGGTCCGGCAGCAGGGCGTTCATGAACTCCTCGTCGACCTCCTCCTGGATCACGAAGAGCGCGGCAACGGCGAAGCAGTCCGCGTGCTCCATGCTGACGGCCTCGTCCGGGGACACCTGCTGCCTGTCCAGGGTGGTGGCGAAGCCCCACCAGCGCGCCACGGCCGGGTCGGCGGCCGATACCCAGAGCGGGACCGCCAAGTCGGTGTTGACGGTCACGTTTTGGCCGATGCCGGACAGGCTCTGCGTGATGCGCGCGTCGGCCAGCGGTGGTAGGTCGTCGACACCGCGGCTCCAGGCCTCCGCGACCTTGTCCTCCAAGTGTCGGGCCGATGCCTGGGCGCGCTCTCTCGGATCGCGGTCCTGCGGATCGTACGGTGGGGCGACGCCGAAGGGAATGCCCTCGGACACACGGTAGTCGCGATCGGCGGACGGGTAGCTGGGGTCGGTCCCGCACCACCAGGGCCCCACCTCGATCTGTGGAGGAGCGCCGAGCGCGTCGAGCGCGGTCGCACTGAGCCAGCTCGGTGGGTCGGTCGGATGACCCGAGCCGTCGAGACTCGGGCCGTCCCGGTACTCCGCGACGGCGAGCCGGTCCGGATCTCCCCAGCAGCGGAATCCGGGCAGCGGCACCCTGGCCACAAAGGGGTTGGGGCCGCTGCAACTCGGCCCGAGGCGACCGGCCGGGTCGGCGACCGAGATGGTGTCGGGGCCCCAGGCGCCGACCACCAGCGCCTGCCGTCCGAGGCCGGTGAAGTACACCATGCCGTCGGAGACCGGCCGTGGCACATGAGCGCTCGTCGCGCGTCCGGCCCGCCAGACGGTGAACGGGCAGATCGGGAAGCCGAGCCGCGGGGACGGGAAGACCCGCAGGTGCACGCCGCTCATCAGCCAGGGGCGCCCCTTCAGCGCGACCTGTTCCACGGCCACGCACTCCGCGCTCAGCAGCGCCGGGTGGACCCAAGCCGGTCCCGTGGTCATGGCCACACCTCCAGGGCGAGCGCCGGCACGGTGTCGGGTGCCGGCAGGGTGAGCGTCGCCGTCACCCGGCTCCACGTGGCGGTGACCGGATCGCGTTCCCGTCGGGTGAGGGTGATCGGCCCGGCCGGGACCGGCGCACGCGGCACGAACAGCACCGACGTGGCGGCACGGTCCGTGCGTGTGGTGAACCCGCCGATCGCGAGCCGGTCGAGCCGGTCGGCGCGCACCAGGGGTTCGACGGCCTCCAGCAGGATCGCCCCGAGCGCGTGCCCGCCCGTGCTGCGGGGCACCCACAGCACGGTGGTGCGCGCCGCCACGTCCAGCGGACCGGGGTTGGCGCCGGCCCGGTCCAGCGCGGCTCGCAGGGCACCGTCACTGTCCTCTCCCGGGTCGGTGACGGCGGACCTGACCGCGAGGTGGCGTACACCAGCTGCGCCGCTGCCGAAGCCGAGGTTCTTGAACAGGTCGGTCGCGGTGCGCCAGCGGCTGGTCCGGAACGACACGTGCGGCAGGCGGGTGCGTACCCGGTGCGGCACGGTCGAGTCATCTTTGACCACGAGTACGGGGGTGAGGTCGTAGCAGGCGTCGGCGACCAGGTCCGGCGTCACGACCGCGTCGACGGCGGCGACCGGCCAGGAACAGGCCGCCAAGGCAGGGGCCGTACCGCGTCGGTGGACGGCCTCCAGGCCTCGCCGGTCGACGACGTCCAGAAACTCGGGGTGCCGCGACGCCTTCAGCGCGACAGCCAGGAATTTCGGCACGTCCGCGGTCGGCCCGGGGGGCGGCAGGTCCGTGCGGTCGACCGCGATGACGAGCCGGTAGCCGTAGACGTCGGCGACCATCTGCACGGTGTCGGTGCTGAAGGTGACGACCAACGGGTCTCCGTAGAACACCGGAGTGTCGCCGCGCACGGAGTAGCCCTTGAGGTAACGGCCCAGCATCTTGGGGTGGAAGGACGTGACGTCGCGGTAGAGCGCCTCAGGCGGCGGCGGGGCCGCCGCGTGCGGGGCGATCCGGAAGTAGCGGGTGTCAGTGCCGCCCGACACCCGGCTGTCGCCGTCGAGCTTGCCCTCCCAGGTGAAGTCCAGCCGGTACGTCCGGTCCGGCTCGAACAGCCCGCTCAGCGCCTGCCCGCGCGGCTTCTTCCGCTCCTCGACCGACGCTCTGCCGGTGTCCCGGGCGCGGTCCGCGGCGTCCGCGGCGACGGTGGTGACGCCGCCGACCGCCACGACGGCCAGGGCCGGCTCGGTGTGCCCGTCGGCCGGGAACGGCGCATGGCGGATCACGACATTCCGCACCGGATCCGGCTCCGACCACTCGTAGACGCCCAGGAATCCGTCGCCCGCTTTCGGCTCGTCCACCCGATCCCAGGTCCGGTGTTGACCGTTGGCGCGGGTGAAGACCTCGACGCCCTCGAACCCGGACCGCGACCACAGGACCAGGACCGGTGTGACCCCCGTGCGACGCGTCGGGGCGAGCGCCCGGCCGAGGCCCAGTCTGGTCTCCACCGCTTCCAGGCGTTCGGCGACCTCCCCCTCCTGCTGGTCGGAGGGCGGTACGACGGCCAAGTCGGCCAGCGGCAGCAGACCGGGGAACTCAACCCCGTCGGGGTGTGCCGACGCCGCCAGGTACGGGACCGCCACCGGCTCGGTGCTGGGCGGTCCGGCCGGGACCAGCGCGGTGTCGGGCGGCAGGAATGGCGTGGACGCGGGGACGGCCGACAACTCGCCCGGAAGCACCGTGCGGACGGAGGCCTCCAGGGTGGCGGTCGTGGTGGGCACGGGCCCCTGCACCGACATGTCTTCGACCATCGGTGGAAGCCGCCAGCGGTCGCCGTCCAGGATGGCGTTGCCGCCGACCGCCCAGCCCCGATCCATGGGCCAGTCCCCACTGCAGTCCCGGACGTGTCGTGCGGCCGGGTCGGCCGGGTCCCCCTCGCCGCCGTCGATCAGGCTGCGCGACCAGAGCGCTGGGTCATGGGTGAACAGGGCGAGCACCCGGCCGGTGGTCGGCACGTTCGCCGGCACTCCGGGCGGGCGCTGCCAGCAGGCCGGCCGCGGTTCGGTCAGGCGTGTGCCAGCACCGTCGGCCCACCGCCGCAGGCTCAGACCGGTGAGCGTCCAGTGGCCCGGGTAGCCAGGAGAGCCGACGGTGCCGTCCGGGGTGGCACCGCTGCCCGGCCCGGGTGGGGTGGACTTCGGGTCAAGAGCCTTGTGGAACGCGTCGTCGACGCCGAGCGGCCGCGCGCCGTCGTACGTGGGGCCGGGCGCGAAGCCGAGCAGGACGACGCCGTCCGGCCACATCGCAGGCGCTCTGTCCGCCCGGTCGAGGAGTGCGCCGCCCTGGGCCACCGCGACCCCGTTGCAGTCGGCGACGGTGGCGGAGGTCAGCGGGTCCTGCGGCAGATCGGGCGTGAATTCCTCGCTGTGACCGAACGTGAGGTGCACGCAGCCGCTGATCTCGATCAGCCACAGGTCGATCGAGCCGCAGGCTTTGAGTTCGGCGAACTTTCCGTCACCGGGGCCGAGTTGAAGTTTCAGTGTGCTGTTGAGGCCGAGGCTGAAGGGCCCCAGGTGCAGCGAACCGCGTACGCCCACCGTGCCGGCCACGAAGACCGGCCTGCTGCCGAACGCGACCACCGAGTCCGCGGCCAGCTCGGCCCAGACTGGTGGCATGCCGTACTTGGCCTGGAACGAGAACCCGGCCGCGGCCGCGAACCCGGCAGCGGGGGAGGCGGTCAGCCCCGGCAGCGGTGGGGAGAAGCCGTTGCCGTGCAGCATCAGGAAGGCCTCGGCGCCGACCGCGAAGAGCTCTGGCAGCAGCGTCGCACGGATCGGGGCGCCGTAACCGGGGGCGGCCCCGAGGTGGACCTGCCAGGCGGACCGGTCGCCCGTCGTCCGCGGGTAGCGGGCCTCGGCAGGCACGTCGATCTGCAACAGGTGCCACCTGTCGGAGTCGGGGTGCCTCGGATCGTCCGGCGGGAGGTGGTACGTGCCAGTGACGCCCGCGTACAGCTCGTCGGGGGTGACGGACAGCAGGCCGATCATCCCGGCGGTCGAGGTGCCGCCGGTCGGATCGGTGACCGAGCGGGGTCGGGACAGCACGGTGGCGTCGAGGGCGACCAGCAGGCCGAAGTCGGGGCTGCGCACGACGACCCGGCCGAGCGCGGAGAACGCGAAGCCCAGATCGGGCAGGGTGCCGACGGCGACCCCGGCACCGAACAGGTTCGGCCCCAGCTGTTTGACGGTGTGGGCCTTGTCCGGCCGCCAGGTCAGCCGCTCCGGGATGCTCGTGCCGACGTTGACCGGAATGCGGTTGAGGCCGAGGATCGCCTCGATGCCGAACAGGCCCAACCCGCTGTTGGCGAGCGGCACCGGTGCCGGCAGACTCACGCCGAGCACCGCGAGGATCGATCGGGAGCCGTCCAGCGGTTCGACGGTCAGCCCGGCGGTCGCCGTCAGGTTCAGCCGGGTGAGCTCGACCCGCAGCGCGGCGGCGAAGCCGTTGTCCGAGTCGAAGGACAGCCGGCCCTCGCCGGAGACCAGCTCCGGCACCTCGACGGACAGGTCGAACCCCTGGAGCGACACCTCGTGGTCACCGTCGAGGGCGACCCGCAGGACGGCGCCCGTTGCATGGATCGGTCCGAGTTCGAAGGTCAGCCGCAGGTCGAGCTCGAAGAAGGACGAGCCGTGGCCCGAACGCACGCCCACCACCTGGAGCAGACCGGACGGCTGGGTCACCTCCCACTGCCCGGTGTCGGAGACGTCGATCGATGCGCCCTTGAAGTTCAGCCGGGGCAGCCCGGAAGCGTAGTCCAGCACGGCGTCACGCACGACGACCCGCATCGGGGAGACGGTACGGGCGTCGAGGACGGCGGACCGGATCCGGCAGCTGAGCTCGGCCTGGTAGTCGATCCGCGCTCGGCCCGGGGTGAGGGGGTCGAAGCGGACCCCGGTGACCCTGGTCCTGCCCTGGCTGTCGAGCGCCGACGTGAACCCTTTGGCGGTCGCGACCAGGGCGGCGAGCTCGACGGCCTCCGGGTCCGCCGTCGAGCGGGTGGTGGCGCCGACGCTCGCGGTGGCCAGAACAGCGGCCGCCGCGACCCCCGCATCGGTGCCCGACAGGATGCCGTCCGCCCCGGACTCGACCGCGACCGTCCCGTGGTAGCCGTCGACGCCGTGCACAAGCCGGGCGCGGACCACCGAGTGGCCGGCCACGCGTTGACCGACGTCCGGGCCCGCGGTCAGGGGCGGTGTGAACGGGGTGCTGACATCGATGGAGTCCGGGAACGGCCCGCCGGTGCCGGACCAGCCGAGGCCGTAGTCCACCGGACCGGCCGTGTCGCTCACGCTGCCGGTGAAGCCCTGCCTGCCGCAGACCAGAATGAAGTCCAGATCGAGCGGGCGGGTCGACGGCAAGCCGCTGACCGTCACCGTGCCGGCCAGGTCGAGTGCGGGCGCGCCGTCGACGATCCGCAACGCCGCCGTGCGGATCCGGAGCGATACGGCGGCGCCGCCGGGCGCGGCGTGGAGGACCTCGGGGTCCGGCGTGAGTCCGGCCTGCCCGGAGACCGCCCAGCGAACGCCCTTCTGGTCGATGTCCACGACGGCGACAGCAGCACCGTCCACCCTGAGGGCGGCAGGCGCGCCTTCGACCCGGGCGGAGAGCACGAGACCGGTGAGCGGGAGCGTGAGCCTGGCCGAGGTCGGCCCCCCGGTCACCGTCGCTCCGTGAACGCTCCCACTGAAGCCGCAGATCGTCAGGCCGACGTCGAAGGGCCCCGTGGACGAGACGGCGCCGGCGGAGAGAGCCGCCAGCTCGCCGCTCGCCGGGAGCGGGAGTTGCGTGAGCAGATGTCGGGCGCGTAACGCGTCCACCAGCGCTGTCATGGTGGCGCTCCCTCTCCTGCTAAGGCGCCACGCCGCTGACCGGGCGGGGCGCGGTGCGGTAGACCGGACCAGCAGGGCTCTCCTTCCAACATCGAGCAGCCGATGCGACGACGCAACCTCGGCCGCCCTCACCGGAGTCGGCGCCTCAGTTACCGTGACAGCGGTGGTCGAGGGTGACGGTTCGACGACGGCACCGTCGAGAGCACAGATGCCCGCCGACCTCACTCGTCGCAGATCTCAAACGCGGTCTCAGGTCGCGCCCCGTACTGCGGTCGGGGATCCTGAAACCACCGGATGATCGGAACCGGCAGGATAGCGACAGAATCCGGAGGCCTGTCATGGACGGATGGGGCGCCAACACCTTCGGCCAGCTCGGCGACGGCACCAACGGCGACAGTAACGTACCCATGCCGGTGACCATGCTCGCCGCGGCCGTCCTTACAGCCGCCGCCGGCGGTGGCCACAGCCTCGCGCGTCTCGACGGCGATACGGTGCAATGCTGGGGCGTCAACAGCAGCGGCCAGCTGGGGGACAGCTCTAACAACGACAGCAACGTACCTGTCACCGTCATCGGACTGTCCGGCGTCGACGCGGTGGCTGGCGGCGGAAGCCACAGTCTGGCGCTGCTCGGCGACGGCACGGTACAGGCTTGGGGCTCCAACGTCTCCGGCCAGCTCGGTGACGGCACCAACAACGACAGCAACGTTCCGGTCGGCGCAGGCGGCTTCCCGGACACCGTCGTCAAGGTCGCCTGCGGCGGCGAGCACAGTCTGGCCCTGCTGGGCAGCGGGGAGGTGATGGCCTGGGGCGCCAACACCCTGGGCCAGCTCGGGGACGGCACTCTCAACGACAGCGCGATCCCGGTCTCCGTCAGCGGCGTGATCAATGCCGTGGACATCGCGGGCGGACGCGACCACAGCTTGGCCGTCCTGGCTGACGGGACCGTACTCGCCTGGGGCGGGAACGGCGCCGGTCAGCTCGGCGACGGCACCAACAACCCCAGCAGCGTGCCGGTCGGAGTCTTCAATCTCACCGGAGTGACCGCGGTCGGGGCCGGCAGCGGCGGCAACTTCAGCCTCGCTCTCCTCGGGGACGACGGGACCATGCAGGCGTGGGGGGACAACAGCAGCGGCCAGCTCGGCGACGCCACCAACAACCCCAGCAATGTCCCGGTCGCCGTTCAGAACCTCGCCTCGACCGTTCTCGCTCTCGCCGCGGGCAGCTCCCACAGTCTGGCCCTGCTGTCCGACAACACACTTCAGGCTTGGGGCGACAATGGGTTCGGCCAGCTCGGTGACGGCACCAACAGCCCCAGCAACGTTCCCATCACCCTCGGCAGCCCCACCGCCGTGATCTCCCTCGCCGCCGGGGACTCGCACAGCCTCGCCGTCTGAGCGGCGCCCCATTAGCTTGACTCTGAAGCTTCTATAGATCGTCAAGCTGATAAGGAAATTGCCTGAGTCTGGGGACGTCGGGCGGGTCGGCTCGGCTTCAGCCGACTGGCAGATCGTAGGTCACCTGGGAGACGTCGTCAGGGGTCGGTCCTGTCCCCTTGGGAAAGACGGCCCCGGCGCCGATCGCCACGGCCCCCGCGGTGGCCGAGTAGTGCGACATGCTTTCGCCGGACTCCAGTAGGGCGTGCGACCCGGACAGTTCGTTCTCGTCGGCGTCGAGGCTGACCAGCACGAGCGAGGTGGTTCCCGTGTTCTCCGGGTGCCCAATGCCGAACGGGGTGGTGACTTCGTTGGTGAGGTGCACCCAGCCAATGAGCGGTACCAGTACCGTTTCCCGATCCACCAAAACCTCCATGGGTTCCGACGGCCTTGGTGCGGCCGTCGCCAGCAGCCAGTGTCAGGTTGGCCGTCCGTCCGGACGGCCTGGCGCGCTTGTGGCTGCTGTGATTTCACTTGGCCGGGGGTAAGTCCCTCCGGCTCCCGGAGGCTCGGGTAACTGAGACCGGTACGACGAAGGGCCCCACCGTTCCCGGTCGGAGCCCTTCGTTTTTCCTGCTCTCTGGCGTAGCGGTGGGATTCGAACCCACGGTGGAGTTGTCTCCACACACGCTTTCGAGATGTGCGTCTCGTGCCGGCGGGCACTGGAGGGAAGGATACCGGTGGTTTGTTGACATGGGGTCAGGTCGGCAGTATCGGTGAGGAGAGACTTCTTCGGGGGTGCTGTCATGACCGCTCGCGTGCCGTGTCCGCCGGCTCCTGGTCCGCTGGAAGCGTGTGCGGCGAGGTTCGACGATCTGTTTCGCTCGTTGGCCCAGCGGCGTGGGTTCCGGGAGTGCCTGACCGGCCTGTTGCTGCCGCGGGACCGGAACAAGACCGGCCTCGGGGAACATCGGTACAGCGGTTATCGGTGAGAACGATCATGGCCGTTTAGCACGGTGATCCACTTCGCCGCTGGGGTTCGGTGAAACGCCTCCGGGCCTGGTCCGGGGCTGGCTACGGTCCGGCTCGTGCCGGTGGAATTTCTGAGTGATGAGCAGGCCGAGGCGTACGGGACGTTCGCCGAGGAGCCGACGAGGCCCGAGCTGGAGCGGTTCTTCTTCCTGGACGACGTGGACCGGGACCTGATCGCCCTGCGGCGGACGGAGCATCACCGGATCGGGTTCGCGCTCCAGATGTGCACGGTTCGGTACGTCGGCCTGTTCCTGGAGGACCCGCTCGCGGTGCCGTGGCCGGTGGTCGAGCACTTGGCCGTGCAGCTCGGCATCGAGGACCCGTCGGTGGTCAAGCGGTACACGGAGCGGCGCCAGACGCTGTACGACCACGCGTGGGAGATCCGGGACGCCTACGGCTACCACCCCTACGAGGACGCCGAGTGGGGTCGACGGTTCCGTACATTCCTGCATGGGCGGGCGTGGACGCACGCCGAGGGCCCGAAGGCGCTGTTCGACCACGCGGTGGGCTGGCTGCGCCGTCACCGGGTCCTGCTGCCCGGGGTGTCCGTGCTGGCCCGGCAGGTGTCGGAGGCGCGGGCGGTCGCGGAGAAGAGGCTGCACGCCACGGTCGCGGGCGCCGCCCGCCGCGCGGACCCGGCGCTGCCCGGGGATCTGGTGGCGACGCTGAAGACGCCGGAGGGCTCGCGGTTCTCGGAGTTGGAGCGGCTGCGCCGGCCGCCGACGCGGACGACGGGCACGGCATTCGCCCGCGCGCTGGAGCGGGTGGACGAGATCGGCGCGTACCGGCTCGGCAGGTTGAGGCTGTCGCAGATCCCGCCGAACCGGATGGCGGCGCTGGCCCGGTACGCGCTGGGGTCGAAGGCGCCGCTGCTGGAGCGGGCGGCGGAGCCGAAGCGCACGGCGATGCTCACCGCGGTGATGCGGCACCTGGAGGCGAAGGCGATCGACGAGGCCCTGGACCTGTTCCAGGTCCTGATGGCCACCCGGCTGCTGAACTCGGCGAAGCGCAAGACGGAGAAGGAGCGGCTGTCGACGCTGCCGCAGTTGGAGAAGGCGTCGCGGGTGCTCGCACGGGCGGCGAGGGTGCTGTTCGAGGAGCTGGAGCTGGTCGAGGAGCAAGAAGCGGACCTGGATGTGGCCGCGCTGTGGGCGGCGGTGGAGGAGGTCGCCCCACGCTCCGCCGTGATGACCGCGGCCGCCACGGTGGTCTCGCTAGTGCCCGAGGACGAGAACTCGGCCGAGGCCGCCATGCGGGCCGCGCTCGCGAACCGGTACGCCACGGTGCGCCCGTTCCTCGCGCTGCTGGGCGAGTCGAAGGCGCTGGACGCAGCGAGCGCCGGGAAGCGAGTCCTGGCCGGGGTTCGCAGCCTTCCGGCGCTGGCCCGGCGGAAGGTGGGCATCAAGCCGCTGCTGCCGCGCGAGGTGGACGACAAGCTCGTGCCGCCGGCGTGGCGCAAGGCGGTGTACGCCAACCCGGATCTGCCGCAGGGCGCGGTGGACCGGGACGCCTACGTGGTGTGCGTGCTGGAGCAGCTGCACCGGGCCCTGAACAACCGCGATGTCTTCGCCGCCCCGTCGCACCGCTGGTCCAACCCGCGCGCCCGCCTGCTGGACGGGCCCGATTGGGACGCGGTCGAGGAGGACGTCCTGGCGGCCCTGAGCCTGGACATGCCCGTCACCAAGCACCTGGCGGAGCTGGTGCGGGGCCTGGACGCCGGGTGGAAGCAGCTCGCCGAACGCCTGGAGGAGGCGGGGCCGACGGCAAAGGTCTCCATCGAGGTGGCCGGCGACGGGCGGGTGAAGCTGAACGTCGACAAGCTCGGCGCGCTCGGCGAGCCGAAGTCCCTGACCTGGCTGCGCCAGCGGGTCGAGAAGATGCTCCCGAAGATTGACCTGCCGGACCTGTTGTTCGAGGTGAACGCCTGGACCGGCTTCCTCGACGCCTTCGTCCACCTCGGCGACGGCACCACCCGGATGAAGGACCTGCCCACCTCGGTGGTCGCGCTGCTGGTGTCCGAGGCGTGCAACATCGGCCTGGCCCCGGTGGTCAACCCCGGCTACGAGGCCCTCACCCGGGCCCGGCTCGTGCACGTCGACCAGTACTACCTGCGCGCCGACACGATCGCCGCCGCGAACGCCGCGCTGATCGCCGCCCAGGCCGGCATCCCGATCGTGCGGTACTGGGGCGACGGGCTGCTGGCCTCGGTGGACGGGCTGCGCTTCCAGGTGCCGGTGCGCACCATCAACGCCGCTCCGTCGCCGAAGTACTTCGGGTTCAAGCGCGGCATCACCTGGCTCAACGCCGTCAACGACCAGGTCGCGGGCATCGGGCAGATGGTCGTCCCCGGAACCCCGCGCGACTCCCTGCACATCCTGGACGCCCTGCTGAACCTCGACGGCGGGGTGAAGCCGGAGATGGTGGCAACCGACAACGCCTCGTACTCCGACATGGTGTTCGGCCTGTTCAGAATCCTCGGCTACAACTTCAGCCCCCGCTTCCGCGACCTGGACGACCAGCGGTTCTGGCGGGCCACGATGCCCGGCGTCGAGACCGGCACCTACGGCGCGGTGGAGGACCTGGCCCGTAACCGGGTCAACCTGAACAAGGTGATCACGCACTGGCCGGACATGCTGAAGGTCGCCGGTTCCCTGGTCACCAACCGGGTCCGCGCCTACGACCTGCTGCGCATGTTCGGCCGCGACGGCCGCCCGGCACCCCTCGGGGCCGCGTTCGCGGAGTACGGGCGGATCGCGAAGACCGAGCACCTGCTGCGGGTGGTCGACCCGGTCGACGACACCTACCGCAGGCAGATGAACCGGCAGCTCACCGTGCAGGAGTCCCGCCACAAGCTCGCCCGGGACGTGTGCCACGGCAAGCGCGGCACCATCCACCAGGCGTACCGAGACGGCATGGAGGACCAGCTCGGCGCGCTCGGCCTGGTCCTCAACGCCATCGTGCTCTGGACCACCCGGTACATCGATGCCGCCGTCACCCGGCTGAAGGGCGAGGGCCACGAGATCCGCGACGATGACGTGGCCCGGCTCTCCCCGCTCAAGCACAAGAACCTGAACCTGCTCGGCCGCTACAGCTTCACCGCCAGCGTCCCGGACGCCGGCGCCCTGCGTCCCCTGCGTGACCCGGACACGCAGGAGCTGGACGAGGACAGCGAGGCCGACGAGTGAGGTCACCGCGCGCCGGCCATGGCCTGGCATCAGGGAGGGCTGGGAGACCGGATGGCGCCATCAGCCGATCGGCCCAGCCGACTTGGAGCCCCGCCAGCGCGGTTCGGGGAGACAGGATTGCTCTCCGCTCTCGCCGATCACGAGGATGGCTCGTGATCGGGCCCCATGTTCGCCACCGACGGGAGATGCATCCTGATGGCCACTGACGAAGTGATCTTCTACGACGAGTACGACCACGCCGGTAAGAGCGTCACCCTGCGCGCCGGTGAGCTGATGAGCTTCTCCGACTCGGGGCTGAGCGCGGTCCGCTCCGTGAAGGTGGGAGACAGCGCCACCGCCGAGGTCTGGTTCGGCGAGGTCGGCAAGACGTCGGAAGGCGCCATGCTCTTCACCAGCACCGCCGACCGCACCAAAAGCTGCCCCGAGACCAGCACCCTGTGCGCGCAAGACGTTCGCGCCATGGCCCTCATGATCCGCTACCGTGACGCTGCCGGCGAGACCTCCACGCTCGCCCTCTCCGATCTCGCCGGGCGCGGGTGGAGTGCCGAGGTCCCCGCCTCCGACGACCACAAGCAGATCGAGCGGCTGAAGTCCGAGGTGTACACCCCCCTGAGGGCAGACCTCGAAGCCAAGGGCACCGCGCCCGCGCCGGTGATCACGGCCGAGTCGGCCGCCGCCCCGGCCGCCGGACACACTGTTTCCTCGGACGCTCTGACTTCGACGGGGAGTCCCGATGCACCGGAGGCCGAGCCGGACGAGGACGACGCCTTCGTCGTCACGCTCCCGGCCGGCATGTTGAACCGCCCGAACGGGCCGGCAGAGATGCATGCCACCTGGAGCGTTACGAGGGAGGGCACGGACAAGACGGACCCGGGACACATCGCCTTCTCCTACGACACCCGCAACCGCACCGTCGTCCTCGACAGGTTCGAGCCCCAGGACAAGTCCCTGACCATCACCCAGGACGGGCCCGGGATGTACACCATCACCCGCACCGTCTGACCTGAGAGGTGGGCCTCCAGGCCAGATCGGACAGCCAGTGGCGGGAGTGTCAGCCGGTGGTGAGCTGGCCTGGGATGCGGCCGCAGGTGTGGAGTTCCTGCAGGTCGGGGATGTGGTTGTAGAGGGGTGCCTGGGCTGGCGCCGAGGAGCTTGGCGATCGAGGTGATTCGAGGTCTCGGGTTGGTGAGCAGGTCGCGGGCGGCGCGGCCCGTCGGCTGGCAGACCACGGTCCCGGCTCGTGCCGCTGTTTCGGGGCCCGGCCCGGCCGGGCCCCGAAACTGTGTCAGGCGCCTTCGGCGGCGGGCCGGAGCGGCTCGGGGACGCTGGCGTCCATGGCCTCCAGCAGCTTCTTGACCGCGGTGGTCCCCAGCTCGCTGTCGTCCTTGCCCTCGGTCGCCATCTTGGCCGAGCCGATGACGACCGGGGTGTCGGCGGAGTACCGGTGCGAGGCGAGCAGGTCGCGGATCTCCTGCTCGACCGCGTCGAGCTGCTCCTGTTCGTCGATCAGGTCGATCTTGTTGATGAAGACGACGACGTGCTCGATGCCGGCCTTGCGGACGGCCGCGAGGTGCTCGTCGGCCTGCGCTCCGACGCTGTCGGCGGCGGAGACCACGAGGACGGCGGCGTCCGCCCCGGCGCCGTCGGCAAGGACCTGGAGGACGGCGGTCGCGGGCGGGTCGGTGTGCACGTACCGCCGGATGTTCGAGTGGTACGTGGCGCTGACGATTTCGAGGCCGGTTCCCTCCTCGCTCCACCCATCCCGCCGACTGGAGCCGTACACCTCCGAGGCGAACCGCTCCGCTGCCGCGAGCAGAGTGGATTTGCCGTGGTCGAGCGGCCCGATCGCCAGAACGTTCACCAGCGGCAACGCGGCGTCGAACTTCTCCTTGGCACTCACAGCACTCCTTCCGGTGCGGCCCAGCCGCCCGATCGGTCGACGATGTACGGCGCCCATCCCATCGCACCCCGCCCACCCGGCCGGGCACACCCACGGGCACGGTCACACCTTTAGGGCACAACCGCCCGAACACCCGACCATCAATCGAGACGGTGCGCTATCAGCCTCGGTGGGGCGGCCAGGTGGGCGGCCCCCACCGGCAGTGCCCCTACTCCTTCTCGACGGCGGTGAGGTCGACGCCCGCAGACGGCGCGCTCTCGGTCCCGGCGCCTCGGGTGACCGTGTAGGTGACGGTGATCGGCTCCTCCGGCTTACTCAGGACGGTCTCCCAGGGGATGGTGAAGGGGATCGGCTTATCATCCTCACCCTCGGGGACGACGTGGGAGTCGCTGGCCACTCCACCCCAGAAGAGCTGGACTTTGTCCCCCGCGGCGAACTCCGCGTAGCCGGGGACCGTCACGGTCACGTAGACCTGCTGCCCGGCGTCGTCCGCGCCGCCGCCGTCGACGACGGGGGCGGGCAGGACCGGATCGATGTCACTCATGAGGACGTCCCTTCCAGGATTCCGACGGTGTACCGGCCGGCACACACGGTGATCTTCCCGTCCGCAAGAACCCCGCGGGGCACGAATCACCCAACAGGTCCCGGACTGGCTCCGGGCCACGACCCGCCCAGCCGCCTGTTCCGGTGGTCGAACCTCAACGGGACGAACCCCCGTCAGCCGCCTCCCTGTCGTCAAGCGATCGTTTGACGACAGGCGGCCGGGGCGTCCAATGAACCCATGCAATCCGGGGGTCTCGGAGCGGCCCGAATCCAATCAGATCCAATGGTGATTGCTGACAGGGTTTGACGACAGATAGGGTCCGATCCTCCGTACGGAAGGGGCCCCACGGTGGCGAATCTGGTCTACAAGCGGGTCTCGACGGACCAGCAGTCGACCGCCCGGCAGGACCTCGTCCTGGACGAGGCCGGGATCGAGGACCCGGTCGCGTTCGAGGAGGACCCGGGCACCTCCAGCCGCCTCCACCCGCTCCAGCGTCCGAAGTTCCGCGAACTGCTCACCTACGCGCGGCCCGGCGACACCGTGCACATCTCCGAGATGTTCCGCCTCGTGCGCGGCAACCAGCACATCCTCGACGTGCTCGACGTCCTGCACCGCGACCGTCTCGCCCTGCGCATCCACGACGGCGCGTTCTCCGCGATGGACCTCACCGCCCGCCACCCGCGCACCGGCGAGCTGCTGTCCACCGTGAAGTTCATGGTGCAGACCCTCGCCGCCGCCGGTGAACTCCAGCGCGACCTCCAGCGCGAGCTGACCTACGACGGGCTGCGCGCCGCCGAGGCCAAGGGCAGCAAGGGCGGCCGGCGCCCCGCCGTCGCGGCCGCGAAGACCGCCGACGTACGCACCGCGTACAGGGAAGGCCGCTCCATCGCCGCCCTCGCCCGCGACCACCGGGTCAGCCGCGGCGCGATCCGCACCGCCCTCGCCGACCTCCTGCCCAAGCACACCGCCATCGAGGAGGACGCGCCCGCCCCGGAGCTGCCGGTCGCGCTCGACATGCCGGGCAAGGTCGCCGACTACCTCCGCACCACCGAGCTGGAGCCCGCCGAGCGGGCCGCTCTCGACCACGGGGTGACCGTACGGCGCGGCCAGGGCTACACCCTGCGCGTCAGCGCCGTCCCCGCCGTACACCGCCAGCTCCTCGCCCGCCGCCAGCCGCTCAACGGCGGCCAGGGCGTCCCCGCGGTCCGGCCCAGCGCAAGGCCCGCCGCGAGTACGAGAACCGGGTCAACACCCTCGTGCCAATCGAACCGCCAGCGCGTCAAGAGTTTTGACAGTAGATCGGACTCTTCGGCTCCTTCCTGCCGGGACCCGAACCTGCGGGCTCGGCGGCCGGGTGACATTGACGAAAGCCCCGATGGATCCACTCTGTGATCACTACGATGCGCTGGGTAGTGATGATTACGAGAAAGGGCAGGTCGTGACCAACCAGGTCAGCAGCTTCACCGACGCTTTGGGCGCCACGTACCACCTCACCCGCGACCCCGCAGGCCGGCTGGAGAGCCTGGACTGCGACGCGGTCCAGCTGAAGCAGGAGCACGACGGACAGGGCCGCCTGGCGCGGTGGACGGCGACGGACAAGGCCACGGGGGCCGTGTACGGCAAGAGCCTTTCGTACGACGCGAACGGACGGACCACCACCTGCGTGTTCTCCGGCCCGGGGGCCGAGCGCACCGTGGAGCTGGCCTACAACGCCCAGGGGGCCCTCACCTCACGTCGCCTCACCGCGGAAGGCGCACTCCTGCTCGGCGAGGCCCTGGAGTACGACGAGCGGCAGCGGCTGGTCCGCGTCGGCTACGACGGGGCGCGCCTGCTGACCGACATGCTGGACCGGCAGGTATCCCGCATCGAGTACGAGTTCGACCCCCGCCACTCCGGTGGCGCGCGGACCGGGTCCACGACGACCTTCACCACGGGCGAGCCGGACCGCGTGACGTTCCACTACGGGGACTCGTTCCGGCTGACCCACTACGAACACGACAACGGCCCCCTCGGCGAGGGCCACACGGGACGTGTGAGCGTCGACCAGCACTACGACGTGTTCGGCAAGTGCCTGACCGCCACGAACCCTGACGTGAAGCTGACCTACGACGAGCAGGACCGCTTCATGCTGCAGGGCCGTCTCACCGAGGCGGCCGATCCCGACCCCTCCCACGACTTCAAGGAAACGTACCGCTACGGTACGGACGGGCTCCTTGAGGAACAGAGCAGGGGCGACCGAGCGCTGCGCTTGCACTACCGCGACGGCCTGCTGGCCCATGAGGTCACCGATGGTTTCCAGCTGACCTACCTGCGCGCCGATGGCGATCTCATCGGCTGGGTGGAACGCCACGACGGCGAAGCCGCCCGCTTCGCCCCTGCCTGCACCGACCCCTGGGGCACCGTCGTCGCCGTGCACGACGGCACCACCCTGCACGACATCCACTTCCTGCCCCACGGCAGCCCCCTGGTCCCCTACGGGCACCCGGCGCTTAAGTTCCCCGTCGTCTTCCAGGGGATGCTCCAGAACCTCACCACCCGTCTGTACCTCACCCCCACCGGCCGCCCCTACAACCCGGTCACCGGGCGGTGGCTGACTCCCGCCGCAGTGGAGAGCGACGTCGACCCCTACCCCTACAAGAACCACAACCCGTTCCAGACGGCCCCGTAGAACACCCGCGAGCCCGCCGTGGCCTTGTTCCGGACGCACCGTCCGGAACAAGGCCACGGCATCGGGGGACACAGAACCCACCCCCGGCCGCTCCCGGAGTCCGCCACCGCCCTGTCTGTCTCACGAGCAGGCACTCAACCGCCGTCGAGCGTGTGGACAGTTCTAGCCGAACGTCCGAGGACAAGATCAGACCCCTCCCGACTCGTCGCCCTCGTCCACCGGGCCGCGCACGGGCCGCAGCACCCCGCCGGCCGGACCGGAGCCACGGAAGCTTTCGGCCCCACCTCCGCCCCAGACCCCGGTACACCGCCGCCGCGTCCAGGACGCCACCCGAGCGGTGCGCGACGCCTTCGCCAGCCTCCGTTGCGCGTCACCACCGTCCCCGTGGCGCACCGTCGATTTCCTCGCCCGCTGCCAGCCGCTCGACGGCGGCCAGGGCCTCCCCGTAGTCCCGGCCCAGCGCAAGGCCCGCCGCGGGTACGAGAACCGGGGTCAACGCCCTCACACCCCTGACCAAGATCGTTCTCACCGATAACCGCTGTACGGATGTTCCCCGAGGCCGAAGACGCTCACGGCCCTGGCCGGGGCCGAGCCGGTGACCGGTGCCCAGCACCCGGCGGTGCAGCGGCTGCAGTTCTTCCTGTCCGAGTCGACTTGGAAATTCGAGCAGGTCAACGCCCGCCGGCTGGAGCTGCTGCTCGCGGACCCGGCCACCGCGCCGCACGGCCAGGGCGTGCTGGTCATCGACGACTCCGGGGACCGTAAGGACGGCACCGCGACCGCCCATGTCGGGCGGCAGTGGCTGGGCCGGCTCGGCAGGACCGACAACGGCGTCGTCACGGTGACCACGCTCTGGGCCGGCGAGCGCCTCTACCACCCACTGCACGCCCGGCCCTACACCCCGGCGCACCACTTCCCGAGGAAGCGCAACGACCCCGACTTCCGCACCAGGCCCCGGCTCGCCACCGAGCTGGCCGGCCAGGCCCGGCAGGCCGGGTTCCTCTTCCGGGCAGTGGTGGCGGACTGCGGCTACGGCGATCACGACGAGTTCCGCCACACCCTGCGCGAGGCCGGCCTGCCGTTCGTCATGGCCCTCAAGCCCCGCCGCGGCACCTGGGCCCACAGGGACCAAGCGCACACCCCCGTCGAAGCCGCACGCACCCTGACCTGGACAGATCCCGCGCACCCAGGCGACTGGACGCCGGTCGTCCGCACCTTCCGCGACGGGTACACCGAGACCTGGTGGGCCGCCGACGCCCGCCTCGGAGGCTGGGGCCGGACGGATTGGCCCGCCTGGTGGTGGCCACCGCCGACCCGGGCACCCTGCCCGACAAGGCGACCTGGTACCTGGCCACTGAGCTGCTCTGCCCCGGCCGTTGGCGGGTCTGTGTGAGCTTTGGCCATCTTTGTGGAGGTCACCGCGTCGATCACCTCAGCCGTGAGGTCGCGCCTGTCATCGCTCGTCTTCTTGGCGAAACTGATGCGTGCTCTTACCACCTGGCGATACATCGGTGTCGCTGGTGACCCTGGGGGAGTTCGGCTTGCCCGACCCCTGTCTGGTGCTGTTGGTTGGCTGTGCTGGCTTGGGGAAGTCGGCCCTGACCGGGGCGTGCGGGGGTTGCCGAGACCGACCCTCGAGCCGGCCGCCAAGCTCGCGGCTGCCGTCGCAACCTGGACGCCAGCCGCCAGCTGAAGAACTCCGACGTCGGCGACCTGCCGGTAGGGGGCTGCGATGCTTTCCCGGTCCGGACAGGCTCCGGGATCCGCGCGAGGAAGACCATGGCTGGTCCGGGTCCCCTTTGCGGGGTGGCGGGCGGAATGTCGGACCCGCTCGCCACCCAATGGGGCGGTGGTAGTGGTTGTGATTTGAGTATCTGTACGGATACGGGGAGGAGCGGACGTACCTAGGGTTGGGTCCTGGCATGAACGGCACTGGTAACAGGGGAGGGCATCAGTGAGCGATCAGATACGGGTAGATCCGCAGGAGTTGTACACATCGGGAGGGGTGGCGCGGGCCATCAGCAGTGAGCTGGTGGCTCCGGTCGATTCGGTGGTGACCGCGACGAGGACCGCAGCAGGCCACCTCACGGGATGGTCCGTGGCTCAGGGCCTCGGCCGGCTTGTGGAGGGGTGGGCTCCAGTGCTCACGCACACGCGCGAGCGGTTCGTGAAGACCGCCGAGAACCTGGAGGACACCGCCAAGGGACATGCCTGGAACGAGGAATCGATCACCGAGGCATGGCAGAAGGCGACGCGATGAGCACTTTCGAACTGCTGCTGAGGTTCGATCCGACGCCACTGCAGGATGCCGCGACGGCATGGCGCCGCATGTCGCTCGCCGTACAGGGAGCCGGGGAGAGGCACCGGTCACAGGTGAACGGTCCATTGCGGCATGCCAACTGGAAGGGAAACGACGCGGACTACGCCTTCTCCCAGCTGGAACGCACCGAGCAGATCCTGGAGATCCAGAGGGTCGAGTTCGAGGCGGTCGCGCTGACCCTCGACACCGCGGCCTCGCGGATGTACCAGGCGCAGACGAACCTGAAGAACGCCGTGCACCGCGCACAGGAGCAGGGAATGACGGTGACCTCGGACGGGACCGTCGCCCTGCCACCACAGAGCGCGGCCGATCGCCACGACCCCGACGGACAGGCCGACCGGCAGAAGCAGACGGTCGTGCGGGGGGAACTGCAGGAGCGGGTCAACAAGGCCGTGGCCGCAGCGCAGGAGGCCAGCGACCAGGCGAAGCAGGCACTATCGACTCTGGACGCGGACATCCTGAGCAGGCCACGGACGTTCGGTTCCGCAGCGGAGTCCGCGAAGGACGCGAAGGACGTCATCAAGGAACTCGGACTGGCGGGCCTGCAGGTGCCGGAGAACAAGGACCCCAAACGGGCCGCGGACTGGTGGAAGTCACTCTCACCGGAGGAACAGAGGACCTTCCTGGCGCTGTATCCCGAGGAGGTCGGCCGACTGGACGGCCTGCCGTCGCCTGTCCGGGACCAGGCGAACCGGCTGCTGCTGGACCAGCAGCTGGACGCCCTGAAAGCCGGTACGCCGGTTGGCTCGGGGATGACCTACGAGGAGTACAACAAGCGTGAGGCCGCGCTGCGGGACCTCAAAAATCGCCTGGACGTGCAGGACGGCGTCCAGGGTGAGGACAAGAAGCTCTTCCTGCTGGGCCTGGACCCCAAGGGCGACGGCAAGGCGATCGTCGCTCTCGGCAACCCCGACACCGCTGACCACACGGCCGTCCTGGTCCCCGGCACGACGACGACACTCGCAAGCATGCCAGGGCAGATCACACGCCTGGAAGCGCTTCAGGGTGCGGCCGGCGAGGCGGCACCGGGAGCGAAGGTGTCGGTGATCTCGTGGTTGGGCTACGACGCACCGGAGGTCCCGCCCGAGAGCCTTGGCGTGCTGGGTACCGGCCGCGCCGAGGACGCCGCAGCCCCGATGCGGCAGTTCACCCAGGGCACCAGGGTCGCGCAGGGCGAACACCACAGCCACCTCACGGTCATCGGCCACAGCTACGGGACGACCGCCGTGGGCGCGGCAGCCGCAGGGGGCCAGGGCCTGGGCGCCGATGACATCGTGGCGATCGCGAGCCCGGGAATGACCGTTTCCAGCGCGGACCGGCTCCACATCGATCCCAACCATGTCTGGATCGGTGCCGCTGACGACGACAAGATCAGAGTGGTGGCCGGCTTGACGCTCGGTGACGACCCGATGTTCGGGAAGTTCGGGGGAAACAACATCGCGATCGACACCTCCGGCCACAGCGGCTACTGGGACGAAAACAGTCACAGCCTCCTCAACCAGGGCCGGATCATCGCCGGGAAGCAGCCGGAAACCGTAGAGAAAACCCCGGAGGTCGACCCTGGCGTCGCCCCGGGCATCTAGCACCTCCTTTTCGTAGACCAGCACTCCGATCGCCCTGTGTGAGGGCGCGGCCTCGACGCAAGGACCTTCATGTCGATCACCTCGTCCTCCCCCTTCCCGCACCGCTCGACAGCCAGACGTCTCGGCATCGCCGCCCTGACGCTCTGGCTTCCCCTCACCCTCGGAGGATGTGTGTCCCAGCCGGACAAGAACGAGCCACTGCCCGTCATGGCCCGTCAGGAGGCCCAGGACTGGGCCCGTCACATGACGGAGTACATGGCACAGACCGCCGGCGTCACCATCACCCCGGACACGGTCAAAGCATCGTTCCGGGACTGCGTCGGCAAGAACGACGAGGTGGCGACCGACGGCCGCTACACCATGTCCTACGCGGCCTACAGCTCCGTCTCCCCGGAGCAGCACGGTGAGGCGGTACGCAAGATCCGACCCATGCTGGAACAACAGGGATTCGAGATCAAGGGCTACCGCGAGGAGCTCAACGGCAAGCCCGACGCCCTCCTGGACGCCTTCCAGCCGGCCGGACGCTATCTCGTGAGCGCCGAGACCACGGCAACCGGCAACCTGCTGCTCCTGCGCGTGTCCACGCGCTGTCTGATGCCGCCCACGACTCGATAGCACCGCGTTGCCCCGGTCCGGTCCGCCGATACCAGCGGACCGGACCGGGATCGGACCGCCTTGGAGCCGGCTCCGATTGATCCGGCACGGTGCGCAGCGGCGGGGAGCAGTCAGATCGCTGCCCTCAAGCACCCCGGCCGGCTACGGCGTACGGCCCTCCGTGCAGGGCGCGTGCCATCCTCGCTGAGCTCGACCGGCAGGGAGTTCAAGTGCGTAGGTGGCGATCACCCGGTCGGACAGCCCAGTGCCGGGCCACACATGGAGCCGAAGGCCTGACCGAAGCTCTCGGTGTCGAGCTCCTTCGGGCGTGCGCTCCACCGACGACCCCCGCCCCCGCGTGATCACCCAGGGTTGGACTGGGACGGGGCGTGCCCGTCCTGGTGGGTGGTCACTGCTCGGTGGCCCGGATGTCCAGGTCGGGGAAGAGGAGATCACTCAGCCCCAGCTCGAAGGCGGTCTGCGTTTCGTCGAGCGGGATCCGGATCCACATCACCCGGCCCGGCCCGACCGTCCGAATGGGCACGTTCAGCGCCGCCGGCTACAGCCCCTTCTTGGCACCTTCGTTGAGGACCCGACGGAACGCGCCGGTGCTGCCTCGCAGGTTTCGGTCGGCGCGGCGCACTTCATCGCCCGTGCAATCGCCGCCGTTCCTGACGACCTCCAGAAGAATCTCCTGGGCCCGCGGCGGCAGTGCCTCGTAGTAGGCGCGAGCCCACTTCGGTGTCCACCGGTCGTCCGGCGGAACGGTCACCTCGGCCTCGGGCAAGGCGGCCAGGGCCAGTGCCTGCGCCAGCACCTCGGGAGTCGGGTCCTTGATCGTGATGGTGATCTCCATGGCGGGACCCTGGCGCATATGGCGGCGTTGTTACAAAAGACGCTAGTAGTGCTTTGTTAGGAGGCTTGTCGCATCGTGTGGTCGGTAGTTCTCTGGTCGTATGAGGGCTGGGGAGCTTGCGGTGTGGCGGGGTCGGTTGGAGGAGTTCGCGGCCGAGGTGTTCGCGCCCTTGGCCCGGCGTGATCAGCGGGCCAAGGGCGGGCTGTATCTGCGGGGGCTGCTGCTGGACGGCCAGCGCAAGTCGATGCAGCCGATGGCCGAGCGCCTCGGGGTCGACCACCAGGCGTTGCAGCAGTTCATGACGTCCTCGACCTGGCCGGTCGAGGACGTCCGGGCCCGGCTGGCACGACGCGCGGTGCGGGCGGTGCGGCCCGAGGTGTGGGCGGTGGACGACACCGGCTTCCCCAAGGACGGCAAGGCCTCGCCCGGGGTCGCCCGCCAGTACTCGGGCACCCTGGGGGCTTGTATTTCAATTACTGCTTGCTCTTGTGGAGTTGGTGGGATGGTGGACCATGCCTGTGCGTCCGCCCGTCACCGCCTTACGGGCCAAG
>NZ_JBSGFD010000131.1:0-24998 GCF_053603215.1 Kitasatospora sp. NPDC004240
CCGCGCACCTGGTGCCCGCCGCCGTGCTGCTCCTGGACGCGCTGCCGCTGACCGCCAACGGCAAGCTCGACCAGCGCGCCCTGCCCGAGCCCGCCGACCCGGCCGAGCCGGCCCCGGCCGCCGGCGAGGCCCCCGCCGGTCCGCGCGAGGAGATCATCCGCGGGCTGTTCGCCGACGTCCTCGGGTTGCCGTCGGCGCCCGGCCGCGACACCTCCTTCTTCGACCTCGGCGGCCACTCCCTGCTCGCCGGGCGCCTCGCCGCCCGGCTGCGCGACACCCTCGGCGCCGCCGTCGGCTTCGCGGACGTCTTCCACCACCCGACCCCCGCCGCCCTCGACCGCCTGCTGCGCGAGCGCACCGCCCCCGAGCCCCGGCCCGCCCTGTTGCCCGTCCCGCGGGCCGGGCGTCCGCCGCTCTCCCCGGCCCAGCGCGGTCTCTGGTTCCTGCACCGCCTCGAAGGGCCCGGCCCCACCTACAACATCCCGCTGGTGCTGAGCCTCACCGGCCCGCTGGACCGCGACGCCCTCGCCCGCGCCGTCGGCGACCTGGCCGCCCGGCACGAGACCCTGCGCACCGTGTACCCCGAGTCGGCGGACGGCGAGCCGTACCAGCGGATCCTGCCCGCCGGCCCGGTCACCCTGCACGACGGCGCGCCCGGCACCCTCGCCGAGGAGGTCCGGTACGCCTTCGACCTGGCGGCCGAGGCCCCGCTGCGGGCCACCCTGTTCGGCGATCACGGCGGCGAGCGGCACACCCTGCTGCTCCTGCTCCACCACATCGCCGGCGACGGCGCCTCCACCACCCCGCTGGCCCGCGACCTGGCCGCCCTCTACACCGCCCACGCGGCCGGCCGTACCCCCGAACTGCCCCCGCTGCCCGTGCAGTTCGCCGATCACGTGGACTGGCAGCGCCGGCTGCTCGGCCCCGCCGGCGAGCCCACCGCGCTGGCCGCCCGCCGGCTCGACCACTGGCGCAAGACCCTGGCCGGCCTGCCCGACCAGCTGGAACTGCCCACCGACCGGCCCCGCCCGGCCGTCGCCGGCCACCGGGGCGCCACCGTCCCGTTCGCCCTCGACGCCGACACCCACACGGCCCTCGCCGCGCTCGCCCGCACCACCGGCACCAGCGTGTTCATGGTCGTCCAGGCCGGCCTCGCCGCCCTGCTCACCCGGCACGGCTGCGGCACCGACCTGCCCATCGGCACCCCCGTCGCCGGCCGCGACGGCGAGGGCGCCGCCGACCTGGTCGGCTACTTCGTCAACGCGGTGGTCCTGCGCACCGACACTTCGGGCGACCCCGGCTTCCGCGACCTGCTCGGCCGGGTCCGCGGCACCGTCCTCGCCGCGTACGAGCACGCCGACCTGCCCTTCGACCGGCTGGTCGAGGAGCTCAACCCGCCGCGCTCGCTCGCCCGGCACCCGCTGTTCCAGGTCATGCTGGCCTGGCAGAGCCTGCCCGACGAGGAGTTCGACCTCGGCGGCGGCGTCCGCGCCCGGATCGCCGCCGTGCCCTCCGGCACCGCCAAGTTCGACCTCACCCTCAACGCCGGCGAACTGCGCGAGGGCGGCATCGCCGGCTTCCTGGAGTACCGCACCGACCTCTTCGACCACGGCACCGCCGCGGCGCTCGCCGACCGCCTCGCCCGGCTGCTCACCGCCGCCGCCGCGGCGCCCGACACCCCGATCGGGCTGCTCCCGCTGCTCTCCGCGCAGGAGGAGCACCGCGCCCTGGTCGAGTGGAACGGCGCCCCGGTCACCTCCGCGCCCGGCGCCACCCTGCCCGAGCTCTTCGAGGCCGCCGCCGCGGCCCACCCCGCCCGCACCGCCGTGCGGCACGGCGACACCTCGCTCACGTACGCCGAACTCGCCGCCCGCGCAGACCGGCTGGCCCGGCTGCTGGCCGCCCGCGGCATCGGCCCCGGCACCATCGTCGCGCTCGCCCTGCCGCGCTCCGCCGACCTGGTCGTCGCCCTGCTCGCCGTCATCAAGTCCGGCGCCGCCTACCTGCCGCTCGACCCGGACTACCCGGCCGACCGGCTGGCGTACATGCTCGGCGACGCCGCGCCCGCCGCGCTGCTCACCGACACCGCCACCGGGGCCCTCCTGCCCGAGCACCGGGTGCCGCGGATCCTGGTCGACGGCGACGGGGCGCACGCCCATCCGCCCGTCCCGCTCACCCAGGACGAACGCACCCGGCCGCTGCGCGCCGACGACACCGCGTACGTCATCTACACCTCCGGCTCCACCGGCCGTCCCAAGGGCGTGCCGGTCACCCACCACAACGTGGTCCGGCTGTTCTCCGCCACCGACCACTGGTTCGGCTTCGACGAGCGGGACGTCTGGACGCTGTTCCACTCCTACGCCTTCGACTTCTCGGTCTGGGAGCTGTGGGGCGCCCTGCTGCACGGCGGCCGGCTGGTCGTCGTCCCGCACCTGGTCAGCCGCGACCCGGCGGCCTTCCTGGAGCTGCTCGCCCGCGAACGCGTCACCGTGCTCAACCAGACCCCGTCCGCCTTCTACCAGCTCAGCGCCGCCGACCGGGAGCACCCCGGCAGCGAACTCGCCCTGCGCTACGTGGTGTTCGGCGGGGAGGCGCTGGAACTCGGCCGCCTCGACGACTGGTACGCCCGGCACGCCGACGACGCCCCGGTCCTGGTCAACATGTACGGCATCACCGAGACCACCGTGCACGTCTCCCACGTCGCCCTGGACCGGGCCAGCGCCGCCGCCGGCACCGGCAGCACCATCGGCGTCAACATCCCCGACCTGCGGGTCTACCTCCTCGACCCGCACCTGCGGCCCGTCCCGCCCGGCGTCACCGGCGAGATGTACGTGGCCGGCGCCGGCCTCGCCCGCGGCTACCTCGGCCGCCCCGCGCTCAGCGCCGAACGCTTCGTCGCCGACCCGTACGCCGGGCTGTTCGGCGAGCGCGGCACCCGGATGTACCGCTCCGGCGACCTCGCCCGGCGCCGCAGTGATGGAGCTTTGGAGTACTTCGGCCGGGCCGACCAGCAGGTGAAGATCCGCGGCTTCCGGATCGAGCTCGGTGAGATCGAGGCCGTGCTGGCCGCCCACCCCGCCGTCGCCGACGCCGCCGTGATCGTCCGCGAGGACGTCCCGGGGGACCGGCGGCTGGTCGGCTACGCCGTGCCGGCCCAGGCCCAGGTCCCGGCCGCGGAGCTGGAGGCCGGCGCCCTGCGCGAGCACGCCGCCCGCGGACTGCCCGCCCACATGGTCCCGTCCGCCGTGGTGCTGCTGGAACGGCTGCCGCTGACCGCCAACGGCAAGCTCGACCGCCGCGCCCTGCCCGCCCCCGACGCGCCCGCCGCCGGCGCCGGACGCCCACCGCGCGACCCGCGCGAGCAGCAGCTGTGCGAGCTGTTCGCCGAGGTGCTGGGCGTGCCCGCGGTCGGCGTCGAGGACGACTTCTTCGCCCTCGGCGGCCACTCCCTGCTGGTCGTCCGCCTCGCCGGGCGGATCCGCGCCGTGCTCGGCCTGGAGGTCGGCATCGGCACGCTGTTCCAGGCCCCCACCGTGGCCGCGCTCGCCGCCGCCCTCGGGGCCGGCGGAGCGGACGGCGCCCCCGGCGCGGACGCCCTCGACGTGCTGCTCCCGCTGCGGCCCACCGCCCCCGGCCGGGCCGCCCCGCTGTTCGCCGTCCACCCGGCCGGCGGCCTCGGCTGGTGCTACACCGGGCTGATCCGCCACCTGCCGCCCGAGGTCCCGATCTACGGTCTGCAGGCGCAGGGGGTCGGCGCCGCCACCGCCGCGCTCCCGCTCCCGGCCACCCTGGAGGAGCTCGCCGCGCACTACGCCGACCGGCTGCGCGAGGTCCAGCCCGCCGGGCCGTACCGGCTGCTCGGCTGGTCCACCGGCGGCATCATCGCGCACGCCGTCGCCGTCCGGCTCCAGGAGCTCGGCGAACGGGTCGAACTGCTTGCGATCCTCGACGCCTACCCGGCCGAGGGGTTCCGCGACCTGCCCGTCCCGGACCAGGCCGAGGCGCTGGAGGCGCTGCTCACCATGGGCGGTTACGGCCCGGACGACCTGGCCGGCGAACCCCTCGAACTCGACCGGGTCACCGCCCTGCTGCGCCGTGAGGGCAGCCCGCTGGCGGGCCTGTCCGACGCCACCGTCGAGGCGCTCAACCGGATCTACCTCCACACCAACCACCTGGTCCGCGGTCACGACCACCGGGTCTTCCACGGCGACGTGCTGTTCTTCCGCGCCACCGTCGACACCATCGACGAGACCCTGGTGCCGGACCTCTGGACCCCGTACGTCTCCGGCCGGATCGACACCACCGATGTCGCCTGCTCGCACAAGGACATGACCCTGCCCGCCCCCGTCGCGCACATCGCGCGCGTGGTCGCCGAACACCTGGAGAAGCCGCCCCATGAGTGACGCCCCCGCCAACCCCTTCGACGGCGACGGGGAGTTCCTCGCCCTCGTCAACGACCTGGGACAGCACTCCCTGTGGCCCGCCTTCGCCGCCGTCCCGGACGGCTGGACGGTCGCCCACGGGCCCTGCGCCCGGCAGCGCGCGCTGGACTGGATCACCGAGAACTGGACCGACCTGTGCCCGGTCCGGTAGCCGGCGCCCCGGCGGCCCGCCCGCTGTTCGCCGGGCGGGTCGCGGTGGTCCTCGCCTACACGGCCGCGATGTGCATGAACGGCCTGGACTCGACCATCGTCAACCCGGCGCTGTTCACCATCGCCGAGGACTTCGGCCGTCCGGTCTCCGCCGCCAACGCGGTCGAGGTGGCCTTCCTGGTCGGCCTCGCCGTGGGCCTGCCGGTGGCCGGCTGGCTCGGTGACCGCTTCGGCGTCAAGCGGGTCTTCCTCGGCTCGCTGGCCGTCTTCACCCTCGCCTCGGCGCTGTGCGCGGCCGCTCCCGGGCTCGGGTCGCTCGCGACCGCCCGGGCCGTCCAGGGCGTGGCCGGCGGACTGCTCACCCCGGTCGGGATGACCCTGCTGTTCCGCGCCTTCGCCCCGCACGAGCGGGCGGGCCTCGGCAAGGTGCTGATCGTGCCGACCGCGCTGATGCCCGCCCTCGGGCCGCCGCTCGGCGGCTTCCTCACCGAACACCTCTCCTGGCACTGGCTGTTCCTGGTGAACCTGCCGATCGGGACGGCGGCCGTGCTGCTCGGCGCCGTCGCCCTGCGGGAGGAGTCCGGCGCCGCGGCGGGCGCCTTCGACCGCACCGGCTTCCTGCTCGCCACCCCCGGCCTGGGCCTGCTCACCTACGCGCTCGGCTTCGGCCCGGCGCACGGCTGGACCTCCCCGGCCGTCGCCGGCGGCGGACTGCTCGGCGCGGCCCTGCTGGCCCTCGCCGTACGGCACCAACTACGCGTCCCCGCGCCGCTGGTGGAGCTGCGGCTGCTCGCCGACCGGACGTACGGCGCCGCCTCGGTGCTGGCGCTGCTCACCGCGGCCGGACTGATGGGCGCGCTGTTCGCGTTCCCGCTGCTGGCCCAGGCCGCGCTGGGGGCCTCCGCGCTGGACGCCGGGCTGAGCGTGTTCCCCGAGGCCGTCGGGCTGATGGCGGCCTCCCAGGTGGTGGACCGGCTGCTGCCGAGGCTCGGCCCGCGCCGGCTGGCGGTGCCCGCCCTGCTGCTCGCCGCCCTGGTGGTGGCGGCGCTCGCGCTGCCCGGCGTCGGCGAGAACCCGTGGGCGGTACGGGCGTTGATGTTCGGCATCGGCCTGGTGCTGGGCACCGCGGTGCTCACCGTGCAGATCGCCGGGTTCGCCGACGTCGCGCCGCCGCGGATGGGCCAGGCGATGGGCCTGTTCACCATCGTCCGCACCCTCGGCGGCGCCCTCGGCATCGCCGCCACGGCCGCCCTCATCGGCGGGCCGGACGCCCACGGCGCCGACGCGGGCCCGTACCGGCTGGCCCTGCTGCTGACCGCCGCGCTGATCGCCCTGGGCGCGGCCGTGGCCCCGCGCCTGCCGCGCGAGGTGCCCGGGCCGCCGCCGGACTGAGCTCCCGGTGGGGTGCGGGAAGGGCCCGTCCTTTCCCGCACCCCGGCGATCGGGGCAAATCGAACGGGCATCCGCTGCTGCGTCGGTGGTAGTTCGATGAGGCGTTCGATGGATACCAATCGGTAGGAGGTCTGGGAGGACGGGCTGCCGGGGGATCGATCGGGACATGAACACCACCAAGAAGTTCGTGGCCTCCGCGGCCCTCGGTGCCGCCCTCGTCCTGGTCTCCGCCGCCCCCGCCCTCGCGGCCGACGGGGACGCCCAGGCCGTCGCCACGCCGGTGTCCCTCACCGCCCCGCTCCAGCAGGAGGACGCGATCGAGGACGCGGTCGCCGCCGCCATCGCCGACGCCCTGGCCCTGGACGGCGCGGCCGGCACCGTCTGCATCAACCAGGGCAGCGCCACCGCCGAGGGCGTGGTGGCCGGATCGCCCGGCGTGCTGTCCGGGAACCAGATCCAGATCCCGATCAACGCGCAGTTCAACATCTGCGGCAACAGCGTCAGCCTGCTGGGCTGACCCCTCCCCGCCCGATCCACTCCGACCGTTCGGAACGTTCGGACCCTCCGACCGCGACCCCCGCCCCCTCCGTGGCGGGGGTCGCACGGCTGCCCGCCGCCGGTCGGCGCCGGTGGCCGGTCAGTGCCCCCGGACGGTCGGGCGCAGCAGGTGGGCGAGGCCGTCGGCCAGGCCGCCGCGCCAACAGGCGTAGTCGTGGCCGCCGTTGAACTCGCGGTAGGTCAGGTCGTAGCCGCGGGCGGTGAGGACGTCGCGCAGCCGGCGGTTCTGCGGCAGCAGCATCCACTCCTGGAGCCCGACCTCCTGGAAGAACCGGGCCGGGACGCGGGCGCGGCGGGCGAACTCGCGGGTCAGCCACTCGGCCTCCTCGCCGTCCGGCCACCAGAACGAGCCGGACTGGCTGAGGGCGTTGCCGAAGCGGTCGGGCCGGTGCAGGGCGGCGAAGGCCGCGGTCAGTCCGCCGGCGCTCTGGCCGGCGATCACCGTGGCGGCCCGGTCGGTGGTGGCGCCGTACGTCGCGGCGGCCCAGGGGAGCAGCCGGTCGGCGAGGAGGTCCACGAAGTCCGGGTTGCAGCCGAGGTCGTCGGGGCGGCCGGGGCCCATGGTGTGGACGAGCAGGGCGACGGTGGGCGGGACGGCGCGGTCGGCGGTCAGGTTGTCGAGGGTGGCGCCGACGTCCAGCACCCCGCCCCACATCTCGCCGTCCAGCAGCACGACCACGGGGTACGGGCCGCCGTCCGCGCGGTGGCCGGGCGGGAGGTGGACGTCGACCCGGCGGCCGGCCGCCCGCGCCCGGACCAGGTGCCCGCGGGGGACGTCCGGGCGGTGGGCCGCCCAGGGCTGGGCGGGGGCCGCGTCCAGGCTGAGCACCGAGGACGGCTGCCGCCCGTCGCGGGCGGGCAGCCGGGGGCCGCGGGCGTACGGGTCGGGGACGGCGCTGTCCAGGACGCGCAGCCAGTCGGCGCGGGCGGTGCCGGGGACGGCGCCGCGGGCCGGGTACAGCTGGTAGGAGGCGCGGTGGTCGGCGCGCAGCCGGTGGGTGAGGTGCCAGGCGTCGGGCAGTCCGGGCAGCCGGGCCATCAGGTGCGGCGTCAGGTCGCCGGCGTGCCGGTCCTTGTCGGTGACGGTGTGCACCAGGGCGAGGACGTGGTCGGCCACGGCGTCCCGGTGGAGGAAGGTGACCAGGCGGTACGCCGGGTCGGCCGGGTCGGGTTCGACCAGGGGGGTGCCCTCCTCGGCGACGCGCTCCCAGAACTCGCCGGGGGCGGCGGCCAGTCGGCGCAGGCGTGCGCTCTCCATCGGTGACTCCCAATCGGTCGGTAACAGGCGGGTACGGGTGCAAGTGGGCTCGGGCCGGCCGGGGCTCAGGCCGGGTCGCCGCGGCGGCTCAACAGCACCCAGAGCAGGAAGGGCCCGCCGAGGACGGTGGTGACGATGCCGACCGGGATCTCCACACCGCCGATCACCACCCGGCCCAGCGTGTCGGCGAGGACGATCAGGGTGGCCCCGACCAGCGCCGAGGAGAGCACCGGCACCCGCGCGGGCCCGGCCAGCCGGCCGGCGATCACGGGCGCGGCGAGGGCGACGAAGCCGACCGGCCCGCAGACCCCGACCGCCAGCCCGGCCAGCGCGACGGCCAGTAGCAGGCACAGCAGCCGGACCCGGCCGGGGTCGACGCCGAGCGAGGAGGCCACGCCGTCGTCGAAGCGCAGTACGGCGAGCCGGCGCGCCACGACCAGCGCCGACGGGACGAGCACGGCGAGCCCGAGCAGCACCGGCCCGGCCACCTCGGTGTCACGGCCGTTGAGGCTGCCGGAGGTCCAGACGAACAGCGAGCCGGCCGAGTTGAGCGAGCGGCGGGCCATCGCGACCTGGATGACGGCCGAGGCGAGCGCCGACATGGCGAGGCCGACGACCAGGACCCGGTAGCCGCGGGCGCCGAGGCCGCCGGAGACCAGGGTGACCACCAGGACGGCGGCGAGCGCGCCGAGCGGTCCGGCCCACCAGGCGCCGAAGGTGCCGGAGGCGCTGACGGTGACGGAGATCAGCACGGCGGCGGTGGCGCCGTCGTTGACGCCGAGGAGTTCGGGGGTGGCGAGGCGGTTGCGGGCGAGGGTCTGGGTGAGGCAGCCGGCCAGTCCGAGGGCGGCGCCGGCGGCGATCCCGGCGACGATCCGGCCGAGCCGGAACCGCTGCACCAGCAGCACGTCCAGCCGGTCCCCGTACCCGAAGACCGCCCGGAAGGTGCGGCCGAGGTCGAGTTCGCTCTGCCCGGCGTGCGCCGACACGGTGACGGCCGCCAGCAGGACGGCGGACAGCGCCAGCGCGGTGAGCAGCGGGCGCCGGGGCAGCAGCAGCGAGAACGCGCCGCGGCGCAGCAGCAGTTCGGGCGGGGCCTTGGCGGTGTTCTCGCCGCGCACCGGGGCGGACCCCTCGGGGACGGTCCCGGTCATCCCGAGCGCCGCCATCCGGCGCGAGCGCACGATGGCGATCAGGGCGGGGGCGCCGACCAGGGCGACGATCACCGAGACGGGCGCCTCGAAGGGGCGGGCCACCACCCGGGCGATCACGTCGGCGCCGGTCAGCACGGCCGCGCCGATCAGCCCGGCGAACAGGGTGAGCCGGCCGACCCGGGGGCCGGCGAGCGAGCGGGCCAGGAACCCGGCGAGCAGGCCGAGGAAGGAGATCGGCCCGGCCATCGCGACGGCGGAGGCGGTCAGCAGGGTGACCGCGAGGGCGACCGCGGCGCGGACGGCGCCCGGCCGGTGGCCGAGGCCGCGGGCGAGGTCGTCGCCGAGGGCGAGCGCGGCCAGCGGCCGGGTGGTGAGCAGTGCGACCAGGAAGCCCGCGCCGAGGACGGGGGCGAGTCGGCCGAGCGTCGTCCAGCCCTCCACCCCGGCCAGCGAGCCGAGCACCCAGACCCGGTAGCGGTCGTACGCCTCGGGGGAGTTGACGATCAGGACGCCGGTGAGACCGCCGAAGGTGGCGCCGACGGCGGAGCCGCCGAGGATCAGCCGCATCGGTGAACTCCCGCCCCGGCTCCCGGCGATGAGCAGCACCAGCCCGCTGGCGAGGACCGCCCCGGCGAAGGCGGCGGCCAGGTAGCCGTACGAGGTCTGGGTGCCGAGCACCGCGATGCCGAGGACGACGCCCAGCGAGGCGCCCGCGTTGACCCCGAGCAGGCCGGTCTCGGCGAGCGGATTGCGGGTGACGGACTGGAGTTGGGCGCCGGCGACGCCGAGGGCCGCGCCGACCAGCAGGGCGGTGAGGGTGCGCGGCATACGCAGGTCGCCGAGGACCAGCGCGAGGTGACTGTCGCTACGGGCGCCGGCGCGGTCGAGCAGGTAGTCCAGCACCTGGGCCGGGCCGACGTCGGTGGCGCCGCCGACCGAGAGCGAGAGCGCGGTGAGCGTGACCAGGCCGGTCAGGACGGCGGCGACGGCGAGCGCCCCGGTGCGCCGGGGCGGTGCGGCGGGCCCGTCCGGCGCGGGGGCGTCCGGCGCGGGGGTGTCGGGGCCCGCGGGGGAGGGCTCGGCGGTACCCACTTGCGACAATGTCATAAGGTAAGGCTAACCTAATTACCGCTGGTCGCGGTGACCCCTCCGCGTGGTCACCGGGCCGCGCCCGCATCACCCGGCCTCGGCCGTCCCCACGTCAACTCGCTTGAAACCGCTGCCCGGAGGCACCCATGTCGACCGCCAAGAGCCCGCTCCACCCCTCCCGCCGACGAGCGGCCCGGGTGCTGGCCGCCGCCGGGGCCGCCGCGCTCCTGCTCACCGGCTGCGGCTCCTCGGGCTCCTCCGACCAGGCCTCCGGCCGGGCGTCGGGGAGCGCCTCCGCCGACTCCGCCGGCGGCGCCACGGGCAGCGGCGCCGCCGGCGGCAAGCGCACCGTCAAGGACGCCACCGGCAAGGCGGTCGAGATCCCGGCCGAGCCCAAGCGGATCGTCACCCTCACCCAGGAGGACCTGGACGCGGTGCTCGCCCTCGGCGTCAAGCCGGTCGGCATCACCAACGGCCAGGGCCTCAACGAGCCCCCGGCCTACCTCAAGGAGAGGGTCCAGGGCATCCCGGTGGTCGGCAACCTGCTGCAGCCCGTGATGGACAAGGTGATCGCCGCCAAGCCGGACCTCATCCTGGCCGGCGACATGCAGGACGAGCAGGTGCTCAAGCAGCTGCGCGAGATCACCCCGGCCACCCTGGTCACGATGGCCCCCACCGACGACTGGAAGCTGTCCTTCCGCGGCATCGGAAACGCCGTCAACAAGCTGGACCAGGCCAACAAGGTGATCGCCGAGTACGACGCCAAGGCGGCCAGGAGCGGCGCGGAGCTGGGGAGGAACAAGGGCGCCGCGGTCTCCATCGTCCGCTGGAACCCCACCGGCCCCAGCTGGATGGAGAAGAGGCAGTTCGCCGGTGGCGTCGCCCTCGACATGGGCCTGACCCGGCCGAAGAGCCAGGACAAGGACGGCAACGCGCACACCCCGGCGCTCAGCCTGGAGAAGATCAACGAGATCGACGGCGACTGGCTGTTCCTCTCCACCCTCACCGAGGACGGCAGGGCCGCCCTCAAGGAGGTCCAGTCCAAGCCCGCGTACCAGGACCTCGCCGCGGTGAAGAACAACCACACCGTCACCGTGGACGGTTCGGTCTGGTCGACGCGCGGCGGCCCGCTCGCCGCCGACGTGGTCGTCAACGACCTGACCAAGGCGCTCTCCGCCTCCTGAGTCCGGCCCGAGGGGCCCGCCCGCCGCGGGCGGACGGGCCCGACCGAAGGGATCAGCCATGGAGTTGGCCGTCCAGGGGCTCGCGGCCGGCTACGCCGCCGGCCGTCCGGTGCTGAACGGGATCGACCTCGACGTGCCCGCCGGGCGGGTGGTCGCGATCGTCGGACCGAACGGCTGCGGCAAGTCCACCCTGCTGCGCTCGATCGCCCGCCTCCACCGGCCGGACGCCGGACGCGTGCTGGTCGGCGGCGAGGACGTCTGGAAGCTGCGGCCCCGGCGGGCCGCGCACCGGGTGGCGCTGCTGCCGCAGAGCCCGCAGGCCCCCGAGGCGGTCACCGTGGCGGGCCTGGTCCGCTACGGCCGCCACCCGCACCAGGGGCTGTTCCGGCAGTGGTCGGCGGACGACGAGCGGCTCACCGCGGAGGCACTGCGCGCCACCGGCGTGGCCGAGCTCGCCGACCGCCGGCTGGACCGCCTCTCCGGCGGCCAGCGCCAACGCTGCTGGCTGGCCATGGTGCTGGCGCAGGACACGCCCGTCGTCCTGCTGGACGAGCCCACCAGTGCCCTCGACCTCGGGCACGCGGTCGAGGTGCTGGAACTCGTCCGGCGGGTCGCCGCGGGCGGGCGCACCGTGGTCATGGTGCTGCACGACCTGGCCGCCGCCGCCCGGTACGCCGACCTGCTGGTCGCGCTGCGGGACGGCGCGGTGGTCGCCTGCGGGCCGCCGCGCGAGGTGGTGGACGCGGCCCTGGTGCGGGCGCTGTACGACATCGACAGCGACGTGCTGGACGCGCCGGGCGACGGGGCGCCGGTGATCGTGCCGCGGACGGCGGTGCCGCGGCCGGCCTGACCACCGGGTGCCCGGGTGTTCGGTACTCCGGGCCCGGACGGGTGGCGCGCCGTCCGATCCCGCGGTCCGGGCCGTGCGCGGGGGTGAGGCGGACGCCCGGGTGTGGTGTGCTGGGGGTGCTGGTCCGTCGCGCCCCCGGGAGGAACACCGGTGCACCGTCGCTCCGTCGCCACCGCCCTGTCGGCCCTGCTGCTGGCACCGGCCACCGTGCTGGGCTGCTCCTCCGCCGCCGCCCCGCCCGGGTCCGCGTCCTCGGCCCCCTCGGTGTCCGTGCCGCCCACCACCACCCCGGCGGGTTCCCCGTCGTCCCCGGCCGGCGGCGCCGCGGCCGGGCCGGCGACGGTGACCGTCAGGGGCACCGTCACCGACGGCCTGGACTCCCCGTGGGGCCTGGCCGTGCTGCCCGAGGGCGACCTGCTGGTCTCCTCGCGGGACACCGGGCGGATCACCCGGGTCGCGGCCGCCGGCGGTGCCAAGACGGACCTGGGCGCCGTCCCCGACGTGGCGTCCGGCGGCGAGGGCGGGCTGCTGGGCCTGGCCCTCTCCCCGGGGTACGCCACCGACCACCGGGTGTACGCCTACCTCACCACCCGGGACGACAACCGGATCGTCCGCCTGACCTACGACCCGGCGCGGCCGCCCGGCGAACAGATCTCCGACGTCCGGCCGGTCCTGACGGGCATTCCCAAGGGGCCGCGGCACAACGGCGGGCGGATCGCCTTCGGCCCGGACGGCCTCCTCTACGCCGGCACCGGCGACGCGAGCCGGGGCGACGCCGCCCAGGACCAGGGCTCGCTCGCCGGCAAGATCCTGCGGATCACCCCGGACGGCGCCCCGGCCCCCGGCAATCCGTTCCCGGGCTCCCCGGTGTTCACCCTGGGCCACCGCAACGTCCAGGGCCTCGCCTGGGACGACCAGGGGCGGCTCTGGGCCTCCGAGTTCGGCCAGAACACCTGGGACGAGCTCAACCTGATCCGGGCCGGCGGCAACTACGGCTGGCCCGTCGTCGAGGGCGTCGGCGACCGGCCCGGGTACGTCGACCCGGTCACCGTCTGGAAGGTCGCGGACGCCTCGCCGAGCGGGATCGCCTGGGCGCGCGGCGCGATCTGGACGGCCGCGCTGCGCGGCACCCGCCTGTGGCGCGTCCCGCTCGCCGGGGAGAACCTCGCGGCCCCGCCGCAGGCGTACCTCACCGATGAGTACGGGCGGCTGCGCACCGTCGTGGCGGACCGCGACGGCAGTCTGCTGGTGGTCACCAACAACACCGACGGCCGGGGCGACCCGCGACCGGGCGACGACCGGATCCTGCGGCTGGCGGTGTCCTGAACGGGCCGTCGGTGTCCGGAGCGATCCGGTTCCCGGATCGGGGCTGACGGGGCGACGGACGGTGGCGCTGCGTCAACCCGGCGCCGCCGCTGAGCTGCATCGTTCACCCGTTCGAATGGTTTGACGGCTTCGCGGGCCGTTCGGGGTGCCCCCGCCGGGGGCGTTGTCAGTGTGTCCCGTTACGTTCCTCCCGTTCGCAGATCAGGACCGGGAGGAGAGCGGCCGTGGCGTGGGTGGAAACGGGTTCGGGCGGCTACCAAGTCGCACTCGACGAGGACGGGAAGGTGGTGTGCCGCAACGCGGCGGGCCGCCCGCTGAAGAGCGTCCCGCCGAAGCTCAACGACGATCCGGTGGTGGCCGGGCTGAGGCAGCTCACCGGCTGGCTCGCCGCGCACCGCCGGAGCTGCCTGGAGGACGCCGAGCGCTGGATGGTCCGCTCGCTGCCGGTGCCGGCCGCCGTGCTCACCGCGGTCTGGGCGGACGAGGACTGGCGCGCCGTGCTGCGCGACCTCGTGGTCACCGGACCGGACGGCGAGGTGGCCGGCTTCCTGCGCGATGCCGACGCCGACCGCGGTCTCGGCCTGGTCGACCTCGACGGGGACACCGTCCGGCTCACCGCCGAGGAGATCCGGATACCCCACCCCGTCCTCCTGGAGGACCTCGACGAGCTGCGCGAGTTCGCCGTCGAGCTGGGTGTCTCCCAGCAGGTCCAGCAGCTCTACCGGGAGGTCTGGCACCGCCCGGAGGGCACCGACCCGCAGGCCACCGAGGTCGGCGAGTACGCCGGCGGCCGCTACCGCGAGCTGCGCGAACTGCTGGGCCGCAGCGCCCGCCTGGGGTACCGCGTGCGCGGCGGCCACGCCGTCCTGCCCGTGGTCGAGGACGGCCGCTCCCTGGAGGCCCGGGTCTGGCTGGGCGACTACTACGAGTACGACGAGTGCGAGACCGGCGCGCTCAGCTGGACGGGCCCGGACGGCAAGGTGCTGCGGCTCGGGGAGGTCGGGCCCGTCGCGTGGTCCGAGGGGATGCGGATGGCCGCCGGCCTGCACGCCGGCCGCACGATCGAAGGGGAGGAAACCGCATGAGCACCACCGAACTGAACGAGCGCCTGCTGGAGGCGGGGGCGGTCCTCGCCCCGGGCGCGCTGGCCGACGCCGGCCGCCCCGACAGCGCCGCCGACGTGCTGACCGCCCGCGCCTACCGGCACCCGGTGCTCGGCGAGCGCCGCGTCGTCCGGCTGGTCCCGCGCGCCCTCGGGCCCGCCGAGGACCTCGCGGTCGACTTCCTCGGCCTCACCCCCGACGGCGAGCCCGCCGAGGTCGGCCAGGTCCGCCAGGAGGCCCTGGGCTTCCCCGCCTGGGCGTTGGTCCACGACCCGGCCAACGGCCACCACGCGCTCGCCCTGGTCAAGGAGATGGAGCGGCTCGCCCGCCAGGCCAAGGCCAAGCCGGGCGCCGCCAAGGAGGCCTTCGACGAGCTCGCCGCCCGCCTCGGCCGGGCCGTGCCGCACTTCCTGCCCACCTTCTGCGAGGAGGTCGGCCGGATCTTCCTCGAACAGGGCAACCAGACCTACGCCGCCGCCTACTTCGGCAAGGCCCGCGAGGCCGAGCGCACCCACAGCCTGGCCGTCGACGAGGAGCGGCTGCGCGCGGTCTTCCTGGAGTTCGCCCTCGCCGGCGCGCTCACCGTCAAGGCCCTGCGCCAGTACGTCAAGGAGCTCAGCGTCCGGCTCGACCCGGTCACCGCCTGGCAGCGCTTCCGCCAGCTGTGCACCGAGCGTTCGGCGGCCGGCATGGCCCCGTACGCCGGGGTCGCCGAGGACACCCGCGCCCTGCTCCGGGCCGCCGGGCTGGACCGCGACGAGCACGAGCGGGCGCTGCTCGCCGAGCTGCTCGCCTCACCGGCCGTCAACCGCGCGCCCGCCGCGTTCTGGAAGACCTGGCACGGCGCGATCGTCGAGCTGGCCCGCCGTGACGAGTCCGTCCGCGCCCGCCTGCTGGAGCTGCTGCCCGTCCCCGGCGGCTCCGACGACACCGGCCACGACACCGCCTGGCTCGCCGTCCTCGCCGACAGCGGCGCCGAGGCGGCGCTCACCGGCCCTCGCGCCGAGGGCGCCGAGCCCGCCGCCGCCTGGCTCCAGCGCTGGACCAACCACATCGGCCGCGGCTGGCGCGACCACCCCGTGCACGCCGCCACCCTCGCGCTCGCCGGGCGGATGGCCGAGCGGCTGCGCGCCGACGGCGTCCCGGTCGACCTCTTCCGCGACGTGCGGGCCTCCAACACCCAGCTCGACCTGCTGGACCTGCTGCTCACCGAGGGCGTCCCGGTCGCCGACCCGGCCGACCGCCACCACTTCCGGCTCGGCCAGTGGGCCGCCCAGGCCGGCCCCGGCAGCCCGGCGCTGGCCGCCGTCGCCGCCGACCCGCGGTTCCGGCCCGCCCTGCGCGTCGCCGTCCCCGGCTCCTGGACGGCCCTGGAGGCCGCCGGCCCGCTGGCCGCCCGGCCCGCGCTGCGCGAACTGTTCGTCGAATGGGCCGACGAGCGCGCCGACGAGCTCCTCGCCGCCCCCGGCCTGGCCGGCGCCGCCGAGCTGCTCCAGGCGCTGCGCCCGCTGCGCGCCGCCATCGTCGCGGAGAACCCCGCCGCCGGCGAGCGGATCGCCTCCCTCGACGTGTCCGCGCTGCTCGCCCGCACCCTGCGCGGCGGCATCCTGGACGAGCTCGGCTGGCCCGCCCTGGAGGAGGCGCTGATCCGCCTCGGCGCCGAGCCCGCCGACGCCCCCGGCCGCCGCCCCAAGCCGGCCGGCCTGATCATCCAGGACGCCTGGCCCAACCTCGTCCTCGCCCGCGAGGACCGGGCCGTGGTCGTCGGCCCGCGGGGGATCCTGCTGGAGCACACCCTGCGCCACCCCAAGGACGAGCACCGCTTCCCGCGCATGCGCTACAGCGACGGCGAACTGCTCGTCGCCTGGTACGAGGAGGGCAAGCAGCGGGCGTACTGGTCGAACCGGCCGACCGAGACCTTCGAGCTGGAGGGCTCCGAGATCGCCCGCTACTGGGGCGGCGGCGACGAGCCCAACGAGCCGTCCCTCCCGCTGCCCGGCGGCGGCCGGACCACCGGCGAGCGCCCGCTGCACGCCGGTGACACCCGGATGCCCGCGGAGTACCAGGTCTTCAGCGACGGCACCGGCCACTGGGTGGTCCGCTACGACGGACGCGGCCTCGCGCTGACCGAGTACGACCCCGCGACCGGCGAGCACGGCGACGCCGGCACGCCCCCGCGGATCGCCGCCAGCGCCGCCCCGGGCGCCGGCACGCTGGACGTCCAGCGCTCCCGCCTGCTGCCCGTCCAGCCCGGCCTGGAGGAGAGCCCGCTCGGCACCGACGGCACCGTGCTCGGCCACTGGGTCCGCGCCAAGGACGGCCGCCTCACCACCACCACCGTCGACGGGCACACCCTGGTGCTCCCCGCCACCGGCAACTACCCCGACCGCCACCTGGTCGCCCGGCTGGCCCTGCCCGGTGACCCGGGCCCGCTGGTCGCCCAGGAGAACCGCGGCGGCGTGACCCTCGGCCTGCCCGCACCGGCCGGCGACGGCACCGCCGAGCGGACCCTCGAACTCACCCCCTGCCGCCCCGGCGAGCTGGCCGCGGCCGGCACCGCGCTGGTGCCGCCGCTGCTGTACTGGCACGCGCTGCGCCCGCGCAGCGAGCAGGGCTCCCTGCTGCTGCGCGGGCTCACCGACGAGCAGTCCGCCCGGCTGGTCGACGCCGCCTGGCCGGTCGACGCGGAGCCGGCCGAGGCCGCCCCCGGCGGGGTGGTCCCGGCCGAGGAGCCCGCGGCGCCGGAGCCGCGCTGGATCACCGTCCAGGGCGTGCGCCGCAAGCTCCCCAGCGGCAACCAGGCCCACCCCGTCCCGGTCACGGCCGTCGGCGAGGTCCTGCCCGAGCTCGGCCACCCGCTGCTGCTCGCCGGCGTCGCCGGGGTCGCCCGCACCGCCGCGAACCTGCTCCGCGAGGCCGCCCACTTCGTCCCGCAGCCCGAGGCCGAGCGCCGGGCCGGTGACGCCGCCGCCGCGTACGAGCCGGAGCACGGCCGTGACCACGAGATCCGCCAGGCCGTCGAGCCGGTGCTGCCCGACCTCGACGGCTTCGGCAACGGCTGGGACTCGGGCGATCACTGGCGCGTGGTCAACAACCTGCGCGCCGTCACCGCCGTCCTCGCCGATCCGCCGCCCGCTGGCGACGACTGGGCCGCCGTGCGGAAGGTCGCCGTCCGGGGCGGTGGCCACCACGGCTGGCTGCGGCTGCTCGGCCGCACCGACCTGCTCGCCTTCGCCGCCGCCGCACCGCTCACCCCGCCGGAGGCCCGGGCGACCCTCGCCCTGCTGCTCGGCGAGCTGACCGCCGGTCCGCTCGCCGACCGCGGCGCCACCCTGCGCGAGGCCGTCCTCACCGAGCCGCACGACAAGGCCGCCACCGCCCGGCACACCGACCGCAAGGGCGAGGTCTGGCGGGCCGGCGGGCGCACCGTCGTCATCGTCGGTCGGCTGCGGGAGGAGGACGGCAAGGTCCACTGGCTGGCCGCCGACCACGACCCGAGCGGCGCCTTCGGCCCGGTCGCCCACTTCGGCCTGGACCGCGAGCGCTCCACCGAGGAGCGCCACCCCACCGCCTGGACGGTCCGCTTCACCGAGCTGCTCGCCGAGCACGGGCCCCGGCAGGTCGAGCCCGCCACCGCCGAGACCTTCGGCGAGCTCACCGGCATCGGCGCCACCCGGGCCATCCTGCTGCTCGCCCTGCCGGTCAACCTCAACAACTGGTACGGCAACGCCCTCGACGCCGAGCGGCTCAAGGAGTTCGGCCTCAAGAACGCCGAGGCCAACGCCGCCCGCGGCTGGCTGCGCGGCGTCCCCCGCGCCGGCCTCGCCGCCGTGTGGGCCGCCATGCTGCCCGCCGAACCCGCACTGCTCTGGAGCGAGGGCCCCGACGTCACCGCCGCCGCCGCGGTCTGGTGCGAGCGGATCGGCCGGGTGCTCACCCTGCCCGCGGAGGAGCAGGCCACCGTCAACGGCGCGAGCATCCAGGCCATCGAGGCCGTGCTCAACCACGCCCGCACCCCCTGGCTCAGCCGCACCACCGTGCAGCGGCTGCGCACCGTCGACGGCTCCACCGAGAGGCAGCTGCACGCCGAGGACCCCGCCGCCCTGCCGAGCAACGGCAACCTCGCCGAGACCCTCCGGGCGCTGCGCTGGCTCGCCTACCGCCTCCCGTACGGCAGCCCGCTGCGCGCGGCCCTGCCCGGGGCGGTCGCCGCGCTCCGCCGCCGCCTCGCCGACCCGGAGCTGCTGCTGGACTACGACCTGTACTGGGCCGCGACCGGCAACACCGCGCTGGCGCCGCTGCTGCGCGCCCACTTCGGGCTGCCCGAGGAGGGCGGGGCCGAGGCCGACGGCCTGGTCCGCTGCGGGCCCGCGCTGCTCCTCGGCCCCGGCCGCTACGGTGAGACGGTCTTCCTGCGCCCCGCCGGGCTGACCGGCGCCGACGACCCGGTGCTGGGGCTGCTCGAAGGGCTCGCCAGGGGCTACTGGTTCACCCATGAGATGCCCGCCCTCCAGGCGGTGCTCAGCGGTGAACTCGACCGCCTGGCCGGCCCGGAGGGCGCCGCGGCTCCCGAGGACCCGGCGCGGCGGGAGGAGCCGGCCGAGGGCTGGCCGCACGACCCGCGGCTCAGCGTGCCCGACCTGGTCACCGAGGTCGCCAAGACCCGTGAGCTCGGCGAGGACGCCGCAGTCCTCTACCTCCAGCTGCTCGCCCTGCCCGACCCCACCGACCGCAACGTCGCCCGGTGGACCGGCTGGAAGCCCGCCCGCCTCAAGCGGGCCCGCGCCGAACTCGCCGCCTCCGGCCTGGTCCTGGAGGCCAAGCGGGCCCGCGCCGGCCGCGGTCTCTTCCTGCCCGGCGGCTGGCAGGAGGCCAAGGCCCCCGGGCTGCCGGCCGAGACCTGGAAGGCCGGGCTGTACCCGCTGCCCGACCGGATCGCCGTGCTGCCCCACCTGCCCGTGCCCGAGCTGTTCACCCGGGCCTGGCAGCGCGTCACCGAGGGCGACGCACCCGGCTACGAGGAACTCCGTACCAGCAAGCGCAGGAAGGCCACCCGCCGATGAGCACCACGACCACCACCACGAGCACCGCCCCCGAGGCCGGGGCGCCCGTGCGCCAGAGCGTCCCGCCGGAGGAGCGGTACGCCGCCGAACTGGAGTTCCTGGCCGCCCACGACTCCGGCCCCCGTCCGCCCGGCTGGCGGCTCACCCCGCGCGCCGTGGTCACCTTCGTGATGGGCAGCGACGGCGAGAAGCTCAAGGCCGGGCGGCGGAGCCTGGTGATCGAGCCCAAGTTCGTCGGCGAGCGCGCGCTGGTCGAGCGCTGCGTCGTCACCCTCGCCGGCGAGCGCGGCCTGCTGCTCGTCGGCGAGCCCGGCACCGCCAAGTCGATGCTCTCCGAGCTGCTCGCCGCCGCCGTCTGCGGCACCAGCGCGCTCACCGTCCAGGGCACCGCCGGCACCACCGAGGAGCAGCTCAAGTACGGGTGGAACTACGCCCTGCTGCTCGCCAAGGGCCCCAGCCGGGACGCCCTGGTGCCCTCCCCGGTGCTCACCGCGATGGCCACCGGGGCGGTCGCCCGGGTGGAGGAGGTCACCCGCTGCCTGCCCGAGGTGCAGGACGCCCTGGTCTCGCTGCTCTCCGAGCGCCGCATCGCGGTGCCCGAGCTGGCCGGTACCCCGGACGCCCAGCTGCACGCCGCGGCCGGCTTCACCCTGATCGCCACCGCCAACCTGCGGGACAAGGGCGTCAGCGAGATGTCCGCGGCCCTCAAGCGGCGGTTCAACTTCGAGACGGTCGGCCCGATCGGCAGCCTTGCCGCCGAGGTGGAGCTGGTCCGCCGGCAGTCCACCGCCGCGGTGGCCCGGGCCGGGGCCCCGTACGCGGTCGACGACGCCGTCCTGGAGGCCCTGGTCACGGCCTTCCGCGACCTGCGCACCGGCCGCTCCACCGAGGGCTGGGACGTCGAGCGCCCCTCCACGGTCATGAGCACCGCCGAGGCCGTCTCGGTCGCCACCGCCCTCGGGGTCGGCGCCGCCTACCTCCCGGACAGCGGCGAGCTCCTGGCCCGGCTCCCCGGCCAGCTCATCGGCGTGGTCCGCAAGGACGACCCGGCCGACGCGGCCCGGCTGCTCGGCTACTGGGACGGGCCGGTCCGCCGCCGTGCCGAGCAGGGTGCCGCCACCTGGCGCACCCTGTGGGACCTCCGCCCGGTCCTGGAGGGCTGACCGTGCGCGCAGTCGACCACCTCGAACGGCCCGCCGGATCATCCCGGTCCGGCGGGCCGGCCGGGTCCGCCGGACCCGAACGGGCGGACGTCGAGTCCCGGGCCGCCCGGCTGGCCGCCTCCGGGGTCGAGCACCCCGGCCCGTACCTGATCGGCGTGCGCCACCACGCGCCGTCGGTCGCGGCCGTGGTGCCCGCCCTGCTGGACGCGGCCCGGCCGGACGTCCTGCTCGTCGAACTCCCCGGCGAGTTCCAGCCCTGGCTGGGCCTGCTCGCGGACGGGGCCACCCAGGCCCCGGTCGCCCTCGCCGCCGCGCCCCGCGCGGCCGAGGAGCGGGCCGACGGGACGGACGGGGACGCCCCGGGCGACGCCGGCGGCGCCGGGCTCGCCTTCTACCCGTTCGCGGACTTCTCGCCGGAGCTGGCGGCCCTGCGCTGGGCCGCCCGGCACGGCGTCGAGGTGGTCGCCTGCGACCTGCCGCTCGGCCACCGGGCCGGCCCCCGGCACGCCGGGGCGGCACCCGCCGACACCCCGGCCGGCCCGGGCGATCCGGCCCACCCGGACGCCGCCCCGGCGCCCGGCGTCGCCGACGCGCTACGCCACCGCCTCACCGGGCGGGACGCCGACGAGGACCTCTGGGACCGGCTGGTGGAGACCGCCGCCCCCGGCTCGACCCCGGAGGCCGTCCGCCGGGCGGCGCTGCTGGTCGGCTGGGCGCTGCGCCACGACGCCGAGGCGGGCGGCACCGGTACCGCCTCCGGCGTCGACCCGTACGACCTGCGGCGGGAGGCCTGGATGCGCGCCCGCATCCGGGCCGCCGCGGCCGGCGGTCGCCGGGTGGCCGCCGTGATCGGCGCCTTCCACGCCCCGGCGCTGCTCGACGCCCTCACCGAAACGGACGGCCTCGCGGTGGAGGACGACGCCGCTGCGGTGGGCCCCGGCTCCCCGGACGGGCACGTCGTCTCGCTGGTCCCCTACAGCTACCCGCTGCTCGACGCCCGGTCCGGCTACCCCGCCGGCATCCGGGACCCCGAGTGGCAGCACACCGTGCTCGACGCCGCGGGCGACCCGGACCGCCTGGCGGAGGCGCTCATCCGCACCGCCGTACGGATCTGCGAGGCCCTGCGCGGCCAGGACCACCCGGCCGGCCCCGCCGACGCCCGCGAGATCGTCCGGCTCGCCGGCGACCTCGCCCGGCTCCGCGGGCTGGCCGCCCCCGGCCGTGGCGAGCTGGTCGAGGCCGTCCAGACCGTCCTGGCCCAGGGCGAGCCGCTCGGCCGCGGCCGGGCGGTCGCCCGCGCCCTGGAACAGGTCCTGGTCGGCATCCGCACCGGCCGCCCCACCCCCGCGGCCCCGCGCACCGGGCTCGCCCCCGCCGTCGAGGCCCTCCTCGACGAGCTCGGCCTGCCCGGACCCGCCGACCCGGACGCCCGGGAGCTGCGGCTCGACCCGCTGCGCTCGCGCCTCGACCGCCGCCGCGACCTGCTGCTGCACCGGCTCGCCACCTGTGGCGTCCCGTACGGCGAGCCGATCGCCTCGACCGGTGCCGGTGGCACCGAGACGGTGGGCACCCGCTGGCGCGTCCGGTGGACCCCGACGGTGGCCGCGATGCTCACCGTGGCCGGTACCCGGGGCGTCACCCCGGCCCAGGCCGCGGAGGGCGTGCTGCGCGAACAGCTGCGCCGCGAGCTCCAGGCGGACGGCCCCACCGCCCGCCAGGTCCTCCAGGGCCTCGCGGACGCCGCCTCCTGCGGCCTGCCCGCCCTGGCCGACACCCGCCTGGGCCAGCTCACCACCGTGCTGCCCGGGGCCGCGACCCTGCCCGAGCTGCTCGACGGCCTCGCCCTGCTCGACCGGCTCGCCTCCGGCCACATCCCCGGCCTCGCCACGGCCGCCGATCCCACCGGGCCGGTGGCGCCGGCCGCCACCGCCCGTACCGAGGCCCTCGCGGCGGCGCGCGACCTGCTGACCGTCGCCGCCGTGCGGCAGCTGGAGGGGCTGGGCGGCTCCGACGACCCGGCGGACGCCTGCGCGCTGGTCGAGCTCGCCCGCCGGGCCGACGTCTCCGGCGGTCTGCGGCTCGCGCACACCCTCACCGGGCTGGCCGACGAGGGCAGCCCGCTGATCCGGGGCGCCGCCGGGGCCGTCCGGGTGCTGCTCGGGCACCACCCGGCGACGGCCTTCGGCGACCGGGCGGCCTCCTGGCTCGACGGCGCCACCGACCGCGGATCGAGGCACGCCCTCGGGCGCTCGCTGGTCGGACTGCTCACGGCGGCCGAGGGCCTGCTCGGCGCGGCGCCGGAGGTGCTGGAGCCACTGCTGGAGCGGGTCACCGCCCTGCCCGACGCCGCCTTCCTGGACCGGCTGCCCGCGCTGCGCGGCGGCTTCGACGCCCTCAGCCCGGCCGCCCGTGGCCGGCTGCTCACCCTGGTCGAGGAGCGCCTCGGCACCCGGGTCGAGGCGCTGCCCGACGCCCTCGCCCCCGCCCTCCTCGCGGCCTGGACCCGCGCGGACCTCACCGCCCGCGCCTCCCTGTCCCACCGCGGCCTGCTGCCGTCGCCCGTCGCCCTGCCCGCCCTGCCGTCGTCCGCCCTGCCGTCGTCCGCCGTGCCGCCGGCCGCGCCGCCCGTGGGCACGTCCGTCGGCACGTCCGTGGGCACGTTCCAGGGCGCGCCCGACACCGCCACCCGGGCCCTGCCGCCCGTGGAGCGCTGGCGGCTGCTGCTCGGACGGACCAGGGACGCCGGCCTCGCCGGGCGGGCCGGACGGCTCGCGGTGGCGCTGGACGAGCTGTACGGCAGCGGGCGCGGCGAAGGTTCCGGCCCTCAGCCGGGCACGCCCGGCAGCGGGGGCGGCCGGGAGGCGCCGTACCCGGGGGTGCGCGAGTGGTCGGAGGAGCTGGCGGTGCTGTTCGGGCCCGGCATCCGCGAGGAGGTGCTGGCCGCCGCCGTCGAGCACGGCCGCACCGACGCGCTGGAGGCCCTCGAACCGGACGCCGTCCGCCCCTCCGTCGACCTGCTGCGCACCGTGCTGGAGCACGCCGGCGGACTGCCGGAGGCCCGCGTCGCCGCCCTGCGTCCGCTGGTGCGCCGTCTGGTGGAGGAACTCACCCGGGAGCTGGCCACCAGGCTGCGCCCGGCGCTGACCGGGATCCGGGTGCCGAGGCCGACCCGCCGGCCGGGCGGCGGTCTCGACCTGGACCGGACCATCCGGGCCAACCTCGCCACCGCCCGCCCCGCGGACGACGGCGGCACGCTGATCGTCCCCGAGCGCCCGGTCTTCCGGACCAGGGCCCGGCAGGCCTCCGACTGGCGGCTGATCCTGGTCGTGGACGTCTCCGGCTCGATGGAGGCGTCCACGATCTGGGCGGCGCTGACGGCCTCGATCCTCGCCGGGGTGCCCTCGCTGAGCACCCACTTCGTCGCCTTCTCCACCGAGATCGTCGACCTGACCGAGCGCGTCGAGGACCCGCTCGGCCTGCTGCTGGAGGTCCGCGTCGGCGGTGGCACCGACATCGCCTCCGGGCTCCGGTACGCGCGGGAGCTGGTCACCGTGCCGTCCCGCACGCTGGTCGCGGTGATCAGCGACTTCGAGGAGGGCGGCCCGGTCGGCGGGCTGCTCCGGCAGACCCGGGCCCTGGTGGACGCCGGCTGCCACCTGCTCGGCTGCGCCGCGCTGGACGACACCGGAACGGCCAGGTACTCGAAGGCGGTCGCGGGCCAACTGGTCGCGGCCGGCATGCCGGTGGCGGCGCTCAGCCCGCTCGAACTGGCCCGCTGGGTGGGGGAGAAGGTCCGATGACAACCGATCAGAGCAATGGCCCGGGCCTGCCCGCGGTGCGGCCCGAGGTGGTCGCCGAGGTGGTGTCCGGGCTGTCCGCCCGGCTGCAGAAGCGGCTGGACGCGGCGGCCGCCAAGCTCGCCGCCCGCCCGGTGAGCCGGGACGGCGACGACTGGCGGATCGAGGTGGACGAGGAGTCCTCGCTGGTCCTGCACGCCCCGGCGGGCGTGGTGGGCAGCGCGGCGGACGTCCGTTGCGGCTGCCTGCTCGCCCCCGCCTGCGTCCACCGGGCGGCCGCCGTCACGGTCTGCCGCCTGGCGGACCCCGCGTCGGATCCGGAGCCGGAGCCCGCGTCGGACACCACGGCGGTCCTCGCGTCGGGTTCGGAGCCGGACCTCGCGCCGGGTCCGGAGCCGTCCGCCGGACCGGGCGCCGCGTCGGCCACGGAGCCCGGCGCCCGGCCGGAGGCCCCCGCACCCGGGGCCCC
>NZ_JBSGFD010000132.1:0-24937 GCF_053603215.1 Kitasatospora sp. NPDC004240
CACCGCGCCGCGGGGGCCGCCCCGACCGTCGACATACGGCGCACCGGCGACCCCGCCAACCGCATCACCCTGGTCCTGCTCGGCGACGGCTACACGTCGGCCGAGCAGGACCTGTTCCATGAGCAGGCGGACCGCGCCTGGCGCTCGCTGATGGAGATCGAGCCGTTCCGCAGCTACCAGGGGTTCTTCAACATAAGGCGGGTCGAGGTGGTCTCCCCGGTCTCCGGCATCGCCGAGACCGAGAGCCGCGGCCGCAACCCCGCCACCCCGCTGGGCATGCACTTCTGGTGCGAGGGCACGGCCCGGCTGCTCTGCGCGGACGAGGACGCCGCCGCCCGCTACGCCGGGGACGGCGACGGCCCGCAGTACCTGATCGCGCTCGCCAACTCCACCGAGTACGGCGGCGCCGGCGGCACCGGGGTGACCACGCTGGCCGGCGGCAGCCCGGACGCCGGCCGGATCATCCAGCACGAGATAGGGCACACCGTGGGCGACCTCGGCGACGAGTACGACAGCGCGCCGGACGACGCCGACTACCCCAACCTGGCCTCCGAGAACGCCGACGAGATGCGCCGCAAGCAGGTCAAGTGGTGGCGCTGGCTGGGCGCCGAGTCACCCGACGGCGCCGGGACGATCGGGGCGTACCGCAGCGCCAACGGCGTCTACCGGCCCACCCCGGACTCGGTGATGCGCACCCTCGGCGGCTCGTACAACCTGCCCTCGCGGGAGGCGATCATCGAGGAGATCTACCGGCGGATCCGGCCGACCGACCCGCCGGTGCCCGCGCCCGGCGAGGTCGAGGGCCGGCCCAAGCTGGAGGTGCGGCCGCTGCCGCTGTCCGGCGCCCGGCAGCTACGGGTGGAGTGGGAGGTGGACGGCGTCCCGGTGGAGCCGCACGCCCCGGACCGCAGCTGGCTGGACACCGCCCGGCTGGACCTGCCGTCCGGCCGCACGGCCACCGTCACGGCCACCGTCCGGGACACCACGGACTGGGTGCGGGACGAGGCCTTCCGGGACCGCTACATGACCCGCTCGGTGTCCTGGACGGTACAGGGCTGAGCCCGCTGGCCGGCAGGTTCCGGGCGGTACCCGGCGGTACCCGGCGGTACCCGGCGGTACCCGGCGGTACCCGGCGGTACCCGGCGGGGAGGTGCTTCGTGTCCGATCGGCGACCGGGCCGGTGTGGGCATCGAATGATGGGATGACTAGTCTGGGCGGCTATGACCGTGGACCCCGCCAGCTCCGCCCGCCCGGTGTCCGTCCCCGGTCCCCGGAGCACCGCCACCACGCCGTCCCCGACCCGGGACGACCGGCCCGCTCCCGTACCCGCACCCGCACCCGCACCCGTACCCGCTCCGGCACCCGTACCCGCGGCCGCATCCGCACCGCCCGGGGGACGGGCCGCCTGGGCCGCCTGGTCGATCGGCGTCACCGTCTACGTGCTGGCCGTCGTCCACCGCACCAGCCTGGGCGTGGCCGGGCTGGACGCCGCCGACCGCTTCGGCATCGGCGCCTCGGCGCTGTCCACCTTCTCGATCCTCCAGGTGCTGGTCTACGCGGCGATGCAGATCCCGGTCGGGCTGCTGGTGGACCGCTTCGGCCCCCGCCGGGTGCTGATGCTCGGCATCCTGCTGCTCTCCACCGGACAGCTCGCCTTCGCGTTCTCCGCCGAGTTCGCCCCGGCGCTGGCCTCCCGGGCGGTGCTGGGCTGCGGCGACGCGATGACCTTCATCAGCGTGCTGCGGATCGCCGCCCGGTGGTTCCCCGCCGCGAAGAACCCGCTGATCGCCCAGCTCAGCGGCCTGGCCGGGATGGGCGGCAACCTGGTCACCACCGTGGTGCTCGCCCGGGCGCTGCACAGCGAGGGCTGGACGCCCACCTTCACCGCGATCGCGCTGCTCGGCGTCGCCGTCCTCGCCCTGGTCGCGCTGCTGCTGCGGGAGGCCCCGCCCGGCGCGGTCACGGCCCTGCCGGCCGGCCGTCCCCGGCTCGCGGTCGGCCGCCAGATCCGCGACTCCTGGCGGGAGCCCGGCACCCGGCTGGGCCTCTGGGTGCACTTCACCACGCAGTTCCCCGGCAACGCCTTCGCCCTGCTCTGGGGCCTGCCCTACCTGGTCGAGGCGCAGGGCCTGAGCCGGGCCGGGGCCGGCGGGCTGCTCACCGCGCTGGTGTTCGCCAACATGGCCTTCGGGCTGCTCTTCGGCCGGCTGCTCTCGCACGGCCCGCGCGCCCGGATGCCGATCGTGCTGACCGTCATCGCCGCCACCACGGCGGCCTGGACCCTGGTGCTGGCCTGGCCGGGGGCGCGGCCGCCGCTGTGGCTGCTGGTCACGGTGATCCTGGTCATGGGCAGCAACGGGCCGGCCTCGCTGGTCGGCCTCGACTACGCCCGCTCGCACAACCCGGCCGAGCGGCTCGGCACCGCCTCCGGGATCGCCAACATGGGCGGCTTCATCGGCACGATGATCACGCTGTTCGGCATCGGCGTGCTGCTGGACGGGCTCACCCCGGGCGGCGGCGCCGGCGGCTACTCCGCCGACGCCTACCGCTGGGCGTTCTGCTGGCAGTACGTGCCGATGGCCCTCGGGACGTCCATGATCCTGCGGCTGCGCCGGAAGGTCGCGCCCGCCGGCGGCTGAGCGGTCTGCGGCGGCCGAGCGCCCGCCAGCGGACGAGCGGCCTGCGGCGGACGAGCGGCCTGCGCGTCGGGGCCGGTCCGGCCGGTCAGGGCGTGACCGAGAAGTTGGCCAGCACCCGGGCGGCCAGCTCCTCGTCCCCCTCGATCTTCACCGGGCCGGGGCGGCCGCGGCCGCAGGCGAGCCGGACGAAGGTCTCCCAGCCCATGCCGAACTGCACGTCGGGGGCCAGGCTGACGGACTCGTCCACGTGGCCCCGGCCGTCCGCGTCCACCCGGACGGTCCGCAGGAACTCCACCGGCCCGGTCACGTCGACCACCACGGTGGTGCCGGCGGGAGCGCCGGCCTGGCGGGCGACCACCTTCGGCAGCGCCCCGATCAGCACGTCGCGGACGAGCAGGGCGGCCGGCGAGTCCAGGTTGCCCGGGATCCCCAGGGCGCGGCGCAGGTCCTGCTCGTGCACCCAGACGTCGAACGCCCGGGTGCGCAGCAGCTCGTGGTACGGCATGTCGCGGGTTTGCGGCCCGGCCGGAAAGCGGACCGGCTCGGTCGGGGTGTGCCGGGCGTTGCGCAGCGCCCGGGAGCGGCGGATGATCGTGTACTCCAGCTCGCCGGTCATCTCGGGCGCGGTGTGGCAGCGGCGCTTGTCGACCGGCAGCTCGATGTAGCGGGCCATCTCATTGGTGACGTGCCGCAGGTCGCGCGGCAGCGAGTGGATCGGACGGGGGTCTCCCAGCAGCTCCGACTCGCAGGCGATGACGTGCGAGACGACGTCGCGCACGGACCAGCCCGGGCACTCGGTCGCCCGGTTCCAGGCGTCCGTGGGCAGTGGGGCCACCAGCTCGGATATCGCCTCGATCGACTGCGTCCACGCGTCGGTGTAAGCCTGCACGGTTTGGTTGTCCGTCACGGGAATCTCCGGCCCTCCGTCAGCTGCCTTGCCGCACCGCCCAGGCTGGGGGAGGCCGGGAACGTCCGGCTTCCGGGCGCATGCGCTAACCGCACGTTACGCTGCCGGGTGAGAGCAAGGCAGCGCTTTCGGGTGACGATCGTAGGACTCTTGCCGTGGACGGTGGTACTGTGCGCGCTTCATTGATCCAACTCGCGGTCTCCGACGCCGAGCCGGTCGCCGAGCGGCGTGCCCGCGCGGCCGCCCTGGTGCGGGCGCAGCGGGGCGCCGATCTGGTGGTCCTGCCGGAGCTGTGGCCGCTCGGGGGCTTCGCCTACGACCTCTGGTCGGACGGCGCCGAGTCGCTGGACGGGCCGACCTCCGACGCGATGGCCTCGGCCGCGAAGGCCGCCGGGGTCTGGCTGCACGCCGGCTCGATCGTCGAGCGGGATCCGGACGGCCCGATCTACAACACCTCGCTGCTGTTCGCCCCGGACGGCGAGCTGGTGCACACCTACCGCAAGATCCACCGCTTCGGCTTCGACAGCGGCGAGGCGGTGGTGATGGGGGCCGGGCAGGAGATCGTCACCGCGGCCACCGACTTCGGCACGCTCGGCCTGGCCACCTGCTACGACCTGCGCTTCCCGGAGCTGTTCCGGGCGCTGCTGGACGCCGGCGCGCAGCTGCTGGTCGTGCCGGCGGCCTGGCCGGAGCGCCGGCGCGAGCACTGGACCCTGCTGAACCGGGCGCGCGCGGTGGAGGAGCAGGCGTACGTGCTGGCCTGCAACACCGCGGGCACCCACGGCGGGGTCGAGCAGGCCGGGCACAGCCTCGTGGTGGACCCGTGGGGCCGGGTGCTGGCCCAGGCGGGCGCGGACGAGGAGGTGCTCACCGTGGAGCTGGACCCGGCGGAGGTCGCCAAGGCCCGCGCCGACTTCCCGGTGCTGCGCGACCGGCTGCTGGGCATCCCGGCACCCGTCCAGCGCTGACGGGCGGCGGGACGGGTTCCCGCCCGGTCCGTGCCGAGCCGCGGTTTGAGAAGATGAGCCGCCGTCGTGTTCCGGTCGGGAGCCCGGCCGGTCCCAGTCCCGCCCAGGAGCAGTCCGCCAAGGAGGTCGCGCGCATGTCCGGCACCGGCGCCGGCGACACCCGTCCCGTCATCCACCGCAACAGCCTGCGCGAACAGATCGCGGGCGCGCTGCGCGAGGAGATGATGGCCGGCCGGCTGGCCGCGGGCCGCGACTTCACGGTCAAGGAGATCGCCGAGCTGTACGGGGTCTCCGCGACCCCGGCCCGCGAGGCGCTGGTGGACCTGTCCGCGCAGGGGCTGCTGCGCACCGAGCACAACCGGGGCTTCACGGTGCCGGAGTTCGGCTGGGCGGACTTCCTGGAGATCTTCGAGGCCCGGGTGATGCTGACCGAGAGCTACTTCCGGCAGCTGGCCACCCGGCCCGAGCTGCCGGACGTCACCCGGCTGCCCTCGCTGCGCCGCCGGGCGGACGCGGCGGTCCGGGCGGTCCGGGCGGGCAACCTGGACGTCATGGTGGGCTGCGACCGCCGCTTCTGGCAGGAGGTCGCCGGGCTGCTCGCCAACCGCCGGATCGGCGAGTACCTGGACTGGCTGCGGGTGCAGTCCTGGATGTTCGCCGCGCCCTACCTGCGGGCGCTGCCGGTGCTGGGCGGGGTCTGCTGGGACAGCCACGTCCGGCTGGTCGACGCGATCGAGGCGCGGGACCTGGCGGGCGCCCACCGGATCGTCTGCGAGTACAACCTGTTCACCGTCCGGCTGCTGGCCGACCTGACCGGGCAGCCGCTGGACTCGGTGGGCGTGCTGCCGCTGCTGCTCCCGCCCGCGGACGGGACCGCCGAGGGCGGGGGCGACACCGAGGGGGACGGCGGCGAGGCCGGGGTCCCCGAGGGGAGCGGCACCGCCGAGGGGAACGGCACCGCGGACGCCGGGGCAGGCGAGCCGGGCGGGGTCGGCGCGGAGGGCGGGGCGGCGGCCTTCGGCCTCGGCCTGGTGCCGCAGCCGCGCCTCCTGCCGCAGGGCCGGTTCGGGCACCGGCTGCCCGACCGGGCGGCGGACCGGCCGCCCGGTGCTCGGCCCGACCCGCACCGGACTCCGGGCCGGTAGGGTGGGCGGTCGTCGTACCGGCCGGTCGTCGTGCTGACCGCCCCACCCGTCCGGGCAGCGACCCGCCCATCCGTCGTCCGCCCGCGCGAACGACCCCGCCGCCCCTGAGAGGAAGAGCCGGCCCATGGCCTGCGACCTCTGGCTCGTCCCGCTCGTGGACGTGCTGAGCCACAGCCCCGACAACCCGTTCCGGGACGACCTCGCGCTGTACAACGCCTCGCTCACCGCGCACGGCCTGCCCGAGGTGCCGGTCTACCAGTACGTCGCCGGGCTGAGCGGCGCGGTCGAGCCGATAGCCGCGTTCGACTACGACTCGCTGCACTTCCTGCGCCGCGCGTACCTGCTGGGCCTCACCGGCCTGGACATCACGCCGGTGGACGCGCTCGGCGGCGACTACGAGCAGCTGCTGGAGATGTTCGAGAGCAGCGCGGAACAGTCCCACCTGGTCTGGCACTTCGACCACGCGGGCGCGTACGTGCCGATCGAGTTCGCGGTGCCGCTGGTGGACGAGGCGCTGCTGTCCTCGGGCGGGCCGCTGGGCTCCAGCCACGGGCTGCTGCGCGAGCTGCAGGCGATCGCGCCGGCGCTGGGCATCGACCCGGTGAACCCGCCGGCCCCGACCCGTCCGCTGGCGCCGACCGGGCTGGAGCAGCCCTTCGGCCCGCCGCTGGACGACCTGCACCCCTTCGCCCGGGAGCGGCACGCCTGGTCCGGCCTGTGGGCGGCGGCGACCCGCAGCGTCTCCCAGGGCTCGATGGTCGTCTTCGCCTGACCCGTCCGCGGGCCCGCCCCGCCCCGGGCGGGCGCGGGGCCGGACGGCCTCAGCGCAGCGGGCCCTCCGGCGGACGCTGGCGCGGCATGGTCGGCCGGGTGCCCGGCGGCGGCAGGACCCGCACCTGGGCGCCGACCCCGGTCTCGGTGCGCCCGCCCCAGCTGCCCGCGTTCTGCGTGGGCAGCTGGGTCATGCTGGCGCGGAACTCCAGCATCCACTCCGAGGTCTCGCTGCGGACCATGTCCGAGACGTCCTCGCAGAACCGGCGCAGCACGCCCAGACAGCGCTCGGCGGCCTCGCCCGCGGTGCCCTCGGTGGGGCCGAGCACCTCACGCACGCACTCCGAGGCCCAGTCGAACTGGAACGCCTCCAGCCGCCGCTGCAGCGCCTGCGCGGTGGACACGTCCCGCATCCAGCCGGAGGTGAGGCCGAAGACGCGGTCCGCGCCGTGGCAGGCCGCGGCGAGCGCCAGGCCCACGTAGCCCCAGCTGGTGCCGTGGGCGACGGTGCCGGTCAGGTCGACCAGCGGGGCGGTCACTCCGCCGATGGCGAATCCGGCCGTGCCGAAGCGCAGCAGCCGGGCCCAGCGGCGCTTCCAGACGCGGTCCCGCCGGTACCAGTCGATCGCCTCGACGGCCCGCTCCTCGGACCACCGGTAGAGCTCCTCCAGCCGCTCGGCGGGCTCACCCCAGTCCCCCAGCGGGAACTGGCGCGCGCTCAGATCGGTCCGGCGACGGGTGGACGCCCGGCGCGGGGCGACGGCGGCGGGCTGGTCCTCCTCGCCGACCTCCTTGCCCCAGGGACTCTCCTCGGGCTGCATTTCCGGCTGGCTCACCTGTGGGGCTCCCTGTGGCGGGCGGACTGCTGGGCTCTGGCCACCGGGGCGCGAGCCGGCTGGACCGGCCCCGGACTGACGGTTCGTCGCCCTGGTGTCCCCTCGGCCTGACGAACCGTGAAACAGCGGGTGACGCGTCGGACACACGACGCCGACGGACGAGTGTGGGCACCCGTAGGGTCGCGTACCGGCGGGGTGCCGGTGGTTGTCCAACAGCACTTCTTACCGCCAAATGGCTGATCGTGGGGGCGCTTCGCCAATGATCGTTATCGGAATCGGCCACCGGATGCCGAGGTGAGCGGGTTGCGGCGGTCGGCGAGATTTCACCCGTCCGAGCGAGTCTCCGGTGACCCGCCGTCCTGACCCGGACACCGCCGGCTCAACGGGGCGGCCTCCCGCTCGGAGGTTCCTCCGAGGATCGTGCTGCTCATCCGTACAGGACCGGAGGTTCCCACCATGCCGACAGGTGGACCGGAGGACGGTGTGAACCGGCCACCGGCTACCCTTGCCAAGCGTGAAGGTCCTCGTCATCGGCGGCGGCGCCCGCGAACACGCCCTGTGCCGCTCTCTGTCCCAAGATCCCGCCGTCACCGAGCTGCACTGCGCCCCGGGCAACGCCGGGATCGCGCAGGTGGCGACGGTCCACCCGGTCGACCAGCTCGACGGTGCCCAGGTCACGGCACTCGCCCGGCGGCTGGAGGCCGGCCTGGTCGTGGTCGGCCCGGAGGCCCCCCTGGTGGCCGGCGTCGCCGACGCCGTCCGCGCGGCCGGCATCCCGGTCTTCGGCCCGTCCGGTGAGGCCGCCCAACTGGAGGGCTCCAAGGCCTTCGCCAAGGACGTGATGGCCGGGGCCGGCGTCCCCACCGCCCGCTCCTACGTCTGCGTCACCGCCGAGGAGGCCGCCGAGGCGCTGGACGCCTTCGGCGCCCCGTACGTGGTGAAGGACGACGGCCTGGCGGCCGGCAAGGGCGTCGTGGTCACCTCCGACCGCGAGGCCGCGCTGGCCCACGCCGCCTCCTGCGAGAGGGTGGTCATCGAGGAGTACCTGGACGGCCCCGAGGTCTCGCTGTTCGCGATCACCGACGGCACCACCGTGCTGCCGCTGGTCCCCGCCCAGGACTTCAAGCGCGCGCTGGACGGCGACGAGGGCCCCAACACCGGCGGCATGGGCGCCTACTCGCCGCTGCCCTGGGCCCCCGCGGGCCTGGTCCAGGAGGTCCTGGAGACCGTCCTCCAGCCGACCGTGGACGAGCTGCGCCGCCGCGGCACCCCGTTCTCCGGCCTGCTCTACGCGGGCCTGGCGCTGACCTCGCGCGGCACCCGCGTGATCGAGTTCAACGCCCGCTTCGGCGACCCGGAGACCCAGGTCGTGCTGGCCCGGCTGCGCACCCCGCTGGCCGGCGTGCTGCTCGCCTCCGCCACCGGCACGCTCGACCAGCTGGAGCCGCTGCGCTGGGACGAGGGCGCCGCGGTCACCGTGGTGATCGCCTCCGAGGGCTACCCGGCCGCGCCGCGCACCGGCGACCCGATCGAGGGCCTGGCCGAGGCCGAGGAGTCCGGCACCGCGTACGTGCTGCACGCCGGCACCCGCACCGACGAGGACGGCCGGGTGCTCAGCGCCGGCGGCCGGGTGCTGTCGGTCACCGCGACCGGCGGGGACCTCGCCGAGGCCCGGACCCGCGCCTACGACGCGATCGGCCGGATCTCGCTCAAGGGCGGGCAGCACCGCACCGACATCGCCGCGAAGGCCGCGGCCCTCTAGGGCCGCCGGACCGGACGGACCGGACGGACCGGGCCGAGCGCGGCCGTACGACACGCCGATGCGGCCGAGGGCGCCGCGTCCACGGGGAGGACACCCCATGGGCGCAGCGCCCTCCGGCGTTTCGGGGCGGGAACGGTGCGGGTGGCCGACGCGCCGTTCGGCGGCCGGAATCAACCCATCGGGTGACAGCATCCGCATCCAGCTGACGTAACCGGTCCGACGGACTTATGGTGCGCTGGATCGCAGTGCCACCGGTCGTGCCGCTGCGATCGCCGCCGGGTGGCGGCGGGCGTGCGGGGGGATGCTGGACAGCGTCCGGCCGGAGTGCCGCTCGCCGGGCCGCCCGCGCCGCGGGCCGCCACGCACGGGCTCCGGGTACGGACGTCCGGAATGCGGGCGCCGTCACCGGGACGAGTGGAAACCGGGGCGATCCGGAACACCGACCCGTACGCGGGCGTCACAACTGTCAGAAGCGCCACGCTGCATGTACTACCGGGATCGGCTGCCGCCGCTTCCCGGTCGGAACTGATCGTTTCGAGCCGGCTCTGGGCCCGTCGCCGGGCGCCCGAGGGCTCCGAAGGGGGTGCCGCACCGTATGGCCGCTGTCGACACCGCGCGCGCTCATGCCCAGGCGGTCCTGCGGATCCGGGGTCTCGCCCTGGCCGCCGCCGCGCTGCCCGCCGCCGCCGCGGTGGTGCTGCTGGCCGGCCGGTTCACCGGCCGGATCGGGGCACCCGGCTCCCCCGACGCGGTGGCCTGGGACGCCGTCCGCTGGACGGTCTGCGCGGTGGCCGCGGTCACCCTCCTGCTGGCCGGCCTGGTGGTCCGGGCGCACCGGAGGGCCGTCCCGCCGCAGACCCCGGTGGTCCCGCTGGAGCGGGCCCAGGCCCCCGAGCTGTACCGGATGATCGCCGAGCTGGCCGACCGGCTGGAGGTTCCCGCGCCCTCCCGGATCGCGCTCACCCCCGACTGCGACAGCTGGCTGGAGGACGTCCCGGCGCCCGCCGGCCGCAGGGGGCGCCGGAAGGACGGCCCGCCCGCCCCGGTGCTGGTGATCGGCTCGCCCTTCCTGTGGTGGATGCGGGCCGGCGAGCTGCGCGCCCTGCTCGCCCCGGTGCTGGCCGGTACGGCGGCCGCGGCCGACCCGGAGATCGCGGCGGCCCGGCGCTTCCTGCGCGGCCTGGACGCCAGCCTGGACACCGGTACGGCCCCCGGCGCCCCGCTGGGCGCCCCGCCCGTCCCCCGCCCGCCCCGGCGCGGCGCGGCCGCACCGGTCGACCGGATCACCCGCCGGCTGCTCGGCGCCTGCCGCGAGCACGCCGCCGAGCTGGAGCGGGCCGTCGCCGCCCGGTCCTCCGAGCAGGCCCGCGCGGTCGACTACGGCCTGCGGATCGCCGCCCAGGAGCAGGTCGGCCTCGCCTACGCCGGGTGGGACCGCCTGCTCACCCGGGTCGCGCTGCCCGCCTGGCGGCTCGGCCGCCACCCCGGCCACCTGAACGCCGGTGTGGTCGCCGCGCTCACCGAGCTGTCCCGCCGCGACCGGCTCGCCGACGGCTACGGCAACCGGCTCGGCGACCGCCCCGCCTGCGACCTGCTGGAGGAGCCCGGCGCGGTCGACGAGGCGGTCTCGCTGCTGGCCGCCGACCTGTTCTTCGGGCGCCCCGCGGCCGGCGGCTGGCGCGGGCTGGACTGGGCGGACTACCCGGCCGAGGTGGTGGACGCCGGCTGGCGGGCCCGGGCCGCCGCGCTGCAGAGCGCCCTGGACCGGCTCGCCCCGCAGGCCCGCCCCGGCTCCCCGACCCTCACCCGGCTGCTCGCCCGGCTCGCCGACGGCGACGGCGAACGGCTGGCCGCCTCGCTCACCGCGCAGCTGGCCCGGACCACCACCCCGGCGCCGCTGCTGGAGCCCGTCCGCACCGGCCGCGACCTCCTGGTCGACCACGTCACCGCGATGGTCTGCTGCGCCGCCGTCGACACCGCCGGGGCCACCCCGGGCCTGGACTGGCTGGACGGCCCGGTGCTGCTGCTCGGCGGGGTGCGCCGCACCGACCTGGCCGGCCCGGTCGCGGAGGCCGTCGAGCAGGGCGACGACGGTCCGCTGCGCGCCTGGCTGGACGCCGCCGACGTCCGGCTGGAGAAGCCCGTGCGCCTCTGACACCGTCCCGGCGGGAGGCGCTCGGACGGCGGGCACGCGCCCCCGGGCGGGCCGGACGGAACGGGTCCGCGCAGGCCGGGGGCGGTGCGGCCGCGGGCCGGGCGGATTGCCGTACACGACTTGCTACCGTTGGGTGACGCAGCGCCAGCACTCTGTGGTCTATTAGTCCGCACGCACAACCGGGGGGCACCTGCCAACCGGCGTACGGGGGCACTGGGAGGGCGCGTGGGGTCGGAACGCAACCGGCGCTGGGAGTCCGGGACGCACGCGCACGGCGTCGCCGATCCCTTCGGCCAGGGCCCGCTGCCCTGGCTGCGCAGCCCCGAGCAGTACCTGGAGGGCCCCGGGGGAGTGCTCCCCTGGTACGTCTCCCTGGACGCCCCCGGGCAGCGCCCGCTGGTCGCCGCCCGGCACAAGGCCCCGGTGGGCTCCCCGAGTTGCGCCAACGACGTGGACCAGCAGATCAAGGGCTTCGCCTCGGCCGGGGTGGTCCGCCCCGGCGGCGCGGTCGACCTGCGGGTCACCGTCAACCCGCCCCGCGAGTTCACCGTCGACGTCTACCGGATCGGCCACTACGGCGGCGACGGCGCCCACCACATGACGTCCAGCCCGCTGATCGCCGGCATGGTCCAGCCCGCCCCGCTGGTCGCCGGGCGCACCGTCTCCTGCCACCACTGGTGGCACACCTGGCGGCTGCAGGTCCCCACCCACTGGCGGCCCGGCGCGTACGTCGCGGTGCTGACCACGGCCGACATGCTGCACCGCAGCCACATCCCGTTCACCGTCCGCGACTTCGAGGAGCGGGCGCACCCCGCCGAGCTGCTGCTGGTGATCCCCGACGTCACCTGGCAGGCCTACAACCTCTTCCCGGAGGACGGGCGCACCGGCGCCAGCCTCTACCACGCCTGGGACGACGCGGGGAGCCTGCTCAACGAGTCCGAGGCCGCCGTCACCGTCTCCTTCGACCGTCCGCACGCCGGGGCCGGTCTGCCCCTGCACGTCGGCCACGCCTACGACTTCATCCGCTGGGCCGAGCGCTACGGCTACGACCTCTCCTACGCCACCGCCTCCGACCTGCACGCCGGGCTGGTCGACCCGGCCCGGCACCGGGCGCTGGTCTTCCCCGGCCACGACGAGTACTGGTCCGAGCCGATGCGCCGGGCCGTCGAGCGGGCCCGGGACATCGGCACCTCGCTGGTCTTCCTCTCCGCCAACACCATGTACTGGCGGGTCGAGCTCTCCGCCACCTCCTCCGGCGAGCCCAACCGGCTGCTCAACTGCCGCAAGCGGCAGAAGAGCCCGCCCGGCGGCCCGGCCGCGGGTGCCCCCGGCGCAGCCAGCGCGCTCTGGCGGGACGCCGGCGAGCCCGAGCAGCACCTGCTCGGGGTGCAGTACGCGGGGCGGGTCGCCACGCCCGTCCCGCTGGTCGCCCGGCACACCCGGCACTGGCTCTGGGAGGGCACCGGTGTGCGGGAGGGCGACGAGCTGCCCGGACTGGTCGCCGGCGAGGCCGACCGCTACTACCCGAAGGTCGCGCTGCCCGAGTACAGCGAGCGCGTTCTGCTGGCCCACTCCCCGTACCTGGACCCGGCCGGGCGCGCCCGCCACCAGGAGACCTCGCTGTACCGGGCGCCCAGCGGCGCGTACGTCTTCGCCTCCGGCACCTTCGCCTGGTCGCCCGCGCTGGACCGGCCCGGGCACACCGACGACCGGGTCCAGCAGGCCACCGCGAACCTGCTGGACCGGCTCTGCAAAAACGGTTGAGCGGCGGGCGTCCGGGCCGGCCCCCGGCCGTCCGTGAAAGACTCGGGGGCAGTGACCTCCCCTTTCGCGCCCCACACCCCGCGAACCACCCCTGAGGACTGAGACGACCTTGAGCGGATTTGTCACCAAGCCCGAGCCGGTCCAGGTGCCCGGCCTGGTCCACCTGCACACCGGCAAGGTGCGCGACCTGTACCGCGCCGAGTCGGGTGACCTGGTGATGGTCGCCAGCGACCGCACCTCGGCCCACGACTGGGTGCTGCCCAACGAGATCCCGGACAAGGGCCGCATCCTCACCCAGCTCTCGCTGTGGTGGTTCGAGCGGATCGCCGACCTGGTGCCCAACCACGTCATCTCCACCGAGGTCCCGGCCGGCGCCCCCGCCGACTGGAAGGGCCGCACGCTGATCTGCCGCAGCCTGGAGATGGTCCCGGTCGAGTGCGTCGCCCGCGGCTACCTGGCCGGCTCCGGCCTCAGCGAGTACCAGGCCGACCGCACGGTCTGCGGGATCGCCCTGCCCGAGGGCCTCCGGGACGGCTCCGAGCTGCCCGCCCCGATCTACACCCCGGCCCTCAAGGCCGAGGTCGGCGACCACGACGAGAACGTCTCCTACGAGGAGACCGCCCGCCGGATCGGCGCCGAGCTGGCCGCCCGACTGCGCCGGACCACCCTGGACGTCTACTCCCGGGCCCGCGACATCGCCCGCGAGCGGGGCCTGATCCTCGCCGACACCAAGTTCGAGTTCGGCCTGGCCGACGGCGAGCTGGTGATCGGCGACGAGGTGCTCACCCCGGACTCCTCCCGCTACTGGCCCGCCGACCGCTGGGAGCCGGGCCACGCCCAGCCGTCCTTCGACAAGCAGCTCATCCGCGACTGGCTGACCTCCCCGGCCTCCGGCTGGGACCGTGCGAGCGAGCAGCCGCCGCCGGAGCTGCCGGCCGAGATCGTCGAGCTGAGCCGCGCCAAGTACATCGAGGCCTACGAGCGGCTGACCGGCACCACCTGGGTCTGATCCGCCCGCGCCGCCCGCGGGCACGGCCCGGCTGCCTCAGATCCAGCCGTGCTCGCGGGCGATCCGCACCGCCGCGTGGCGGTTCTCGGCGCCCAGCTTGGTGGCCGCCGAGGAGAGGTAGTTGCGGACGGTGCCCTGGGAGAGCGAGGCCTTCTCGGCGATCTCCGCGATCGAGGTGCCGTCCGCCGCCAGCTCCAGCACGTCCGTCTCGCGCGGCGTCAGCGGTGTCTCGCCCGCGCTGATCGCGTCCGCGGCCAGCTCCGGGTCGACGTACCGGCCGCCCGCCCGGACCGTGCGGATGATCCCGGCCAGGTCGGCGGCCGACACCGTCTTGGGCAGGAAGCCCCGCACCCCGACCTCCAGGGCCCGCTTCAGGTAGCCCGGCCGGCCGTGGCCGGTGACGATCATCGACCGGCAGTCCGGCAGCAGCGCCCGCAGGTGGGTCGCCACCTCGATGCCGTCCAGGCCCGGCATCTGGAGGTCCAGCACCGCGATGTCCGGGCGGTGCGCCTTGGCCATCGCCACCGCCTCCGGGCCGGAGGCGGCCTCGGCGACCACGGTGATGTCCTCCTCCAGGGAGAGCAGCGCGGCCATCGCGCCCCGGATCAGGTGCTCGTCGTCGGCGAGCAGGACGCGTACGGGAGCGGTGTCGGTCATCGGTCTTCCCCCTTGGTGCGGTCGTCGTCTTGCGGCTGGGTCCCGGGCCGCGGCGGCTACGGCACGGGGACGGCGGCGAGCAGCCTGAAACTACCCGGTCCGGCGTCCGGGACGGTCAGCTCCCCGTCGTGCGCGGCCAGCCGCTCGCGCAGCCCGTACAGGCCGGTGCCGCTGCCCTGGGACGGCAGCCGGACCTCCGGCACCCCGTCGTTCTCCAGTTCCAGCAGCACCCGGCCCGCCTCGCGGCGCAGCCGGATGGTGCAGCGGGCCGCCTCGCTGTGCCGCAGCACGTTGGTGGTCGCCTCGCGGATCACCCAGCCCAGTACCGACTGCACCGGCTGCGGCAGCCCGTCGGCGTGGTCGCCGAGGTCGATCTCGCAGGTCACGTCGGCGGCGCGGAGCACCGCGCGGGCGCCGATCGCCTCGGCGTGCAGATCGGCCGTGCGGTAGCCGCGCACCACGTCGCGGACCTCCCGCTGGGACTCCTGGGCGATCCGCTGCACCTCGGTCATCTGGTCGGCGGCGGCGTCCGGGCGGCCCCGGCGGGCCAGTTGGACGGCGAGCTCGCTCTTCAGCGCGATGGTGGTGAGGTTGCGGCCCATCACGTCGTGCAGGTCGCGGGAGAAGCGCAGCCGTTCCTCGGCGACGGCCAGCTGTGCCTGCGCCTCGCGGGCGCCGTCCAGCTCCCAGACCACCGACTGCATCCAGGCGAAGCTGCGGCAGCTGAACCCGATGAAGGTCATCGTCAGCGCGGTCCCGGTCAGCAGACCGAGGACGGACGGCAGGTCCATCCCGAGCAGCAGCAGCGGGGGAACGATCAGCACCAGGCCGGCCAGTCCGGCGAGGCCGGCGCGGCGCACGGTCAGTCCGACGCAGACCGGGCCGAAGGCGCTGATGGCCAGGGCGGCGGCGATCGAGGCGGTGGCCGGCAGCGGGACGTCGGGGTCCGCGCCTCCCTCCGGGGCGAGCAGCAGGACGAGCCAGCTGCCCGCCACCGCGGCCGCACCGGCGGCGGCGATCCAGCGCAGGTGGTCGGTCGGGCGGCCCAGGTACGCGTCCAGCGAGGTGCGGTAGGCGCGGAGGTTCAGCGCCGTCGACGCGAGGGCGGTGATCACCGTGACCGGGGCGTACCCGGGGGCGGCGCCGCCGTGCTCCACGTCGGCGAGGACGGCCAGCAGGATGGTCGGCAGCAGCAGCACCGACATCAGGTAGAGCGACCACCGGAGGTACAGCTCGGTGCGCTGCGGCTTGCCGAAGCCCTTCCACCGGCGCACCGGCCTCAATGCGTCCACGTCGTCCGTCCCCCGCTCGCTCATGATCGTGCTGCTGCTTTCCTATCAGGGGGCGGGTGGTGTGCCGGACGCCGGGCGGCGGGCCGGGCCGTCACGGACGGCGCCGGATCAGCGGCGCGGCTCCCAGCGGAACCAGCGGGTGGTGGCCCAGACGGCGACGGCGAGCCAGACGGCGCCGGTGAGCAGGTACGGGAGGGCGGTGGACCAGGTGCCGGCGAAGCCGGTGGCGGCGGCGGAGCCGTCGGTGCCGAACCAGCCGAGGCGGATCAGCTGGAAGGCCGGGGTGGTGGGCAGCAGCCGGCAGACCTCGGCCATCCGGTCCGGCATGATCTCCAGCGGGAAGAACAGGCCCGAGCCGAACTGGGAGACCATCAGCACCGGCATGGTGGTGATGCCCGCGCTCTCGACGGTCTTGGTGAAGGCGCTGGAGAGGGCGGCCAGGGCGATGAAGAGGACGATCGCGAGGAGCAGGCCGGCGGCCATCAGCAGCGGGTTGACCGGCGCGGAGAGGTCCAGCGCCACGGCGCCGCCGATGCCGACCACGGCGCACATCAGCAGGCCCAGGCCGACCGAGGGGACGGCGGTGCCGGCCAGGATCTCCAGGTCCCGGGCCTCGCCGGTGCGCAGTCGCTTGAGCACCAGCTCACCGCGGCGGGCCACGTACGCGGCGGTGAGGTTGTAGTAGACGACGAAGGCCAGGACCATCCCGATCGTGCCGTTGACCAGGTTGGAGTCGATGTCCAGGCCGGGGTTGGACTCGGCCTGCTGGGCGAGGACGCTGCGCAGGCCGCCGATCAGGAGCAGGGGCAGCAGCAGCGCGGTGAACAGGGCGGTGCGGTTGCGCAGCAGCAGGGTGGCCTCGGCGCGGCCGAGGGCGAGCAGCCGGCGGACGGTGGTGGTCTGCGGCTCGGAGTGCCGCGGGGCGGCGGTGGCGGTGGTCATCGGGAGAGTCCGATCAGGCGGCGGCGGGCGGTGGGACGGGCGGGGGTCTCGGCCGGGGGCTGCTGCGCGGCCTCCGAGGCGATGGCGAGGAAGGCCTCCTCCAGCGAGGCGCTGCGGGCGTCGAGGGCGCCGAGCTCGATCCCGTGGAGGTTGGCCCAGCCGAGCAGGTCGGTCAGGGTGGCCTGGAGCCGCGGGGTCTTCACGGTGATCCGGCGGCCCTCGGCGGTGACCTCGGCGCCGTCCAGCGGCGGGAGGGGGGCACCGGCGTACTCGGGCAGCTGGAAGGTGATCCGGGACGGGCGTCCGGCGATGACCTCGGCGACGGTGCCGGCCGCGACGATCCGGCCGCGGTGCATGATGGCCAGCCGGTCGGCGAGCTCCTCGGCCTCCTCCAGGTAGTGCGTGGTGAGCAGCACGGTGGTGCCCTGGGCCCGCAGTTCGCGCACCAGGCGCCAGACCGCGGCGCGGGCCTCCGGGTCGAGGCCGGTGCTGGGCTCGTCCAGGAAGAGGACCTCGGGGCGGCCGAGCAGGGCCATCGCCAGGTCGAGGCGGCGGCGCTCGCCGCCGGAGAGCTGCTTGACCCGGACGTCGCGGCGGTCGAGCAGGTTGACCAGCGCCAGCGCCTCGTCGACGGGGCGGGCGCCGCTGGTCAGGCCGGACCAGGTGCGGCCGGTCTCGGCGACGGTGAGGTCGCCGGGGAAGCCGCCCTCCTGGAGCATGATGCCGATCCGCGGACGGACGACGGCGCGCTCGCGGTGCGGGTCGTGGCCGAGGACGCGGACCCGGCCGCCGGTCGCGGGGGCCAGCCCCTCGATGACCTCCATGGTGGAGGTCTTGCCGGCGCCGTTGGTGCCGAGCAGCGCGAACAGCTCGCCGCGGCGGACGGTGAGGTCGACACCGCGGACCGCGTGGTAGCCGTCGGCTCCGTTCGTGCCGTAGTGGCGGTGGAGGTCGGTGACCTCGATCACGCTGTCCGCGCCGGGGCGGGGCTGGCTGTTTTCCATGCCCCAAGCCTCCCGTCGCCGGGGCGCCGTCGGCAGTGTGCGCCGTCATGACATCCGGGTGCGGATCCACGGGTCGGCGATGACAAATGTCATGGGCGCGGAAGGCCCGGGGAAGAACGGGGAAGAACGGGGACGGAACGCCGAAGGGCCCCCTCGATGAGGGGGCCCTTCGTACCGGAGCGGACGACGAGATTCGAACTCGCGACCCTCACCTTGGCAAGGTGATGCTCTACCAACTGAGCCACGTCCGCATGATGGAGATATTGAGTTGTGCTGTGCTCGCGCACTGCGAGCGGACGACGAGATTCGAACTCGCGACCCTCACCTTGGCAAGGTGATGCTCTACCAACTGAGCCACGTCCGCGTGGTGCCTGGTGGGGCACCCGCCGCCTGTTCGGATCTCTCTTCCCTGGCGACGAGGAATACTCTACAGCATCGATCGGGGTGGTCGCCCCACCCTTTCGGCGGGGTGGGGCGACCGCGGTCCGGTGACCGGGTCAGTTGGCCTCGGCGAAGGCCTCGTAGACGGACTTGGGGATGCGGCCCCGGGCCGGCAGCTCCATGCCGTGCGACTGGGCCCAGGCGCGTACGGCGGCCGGGTCCGGGGTCAGCGCGGTGCGGCGGAAGGACTTACCGGTGCGGCTCTGGCGACGGCCGGCCGCGACGAACGGGGCGAGGGCCTCCCGCAGCTTTTCCGCGTTGTCCAGGGACAGGTCGATCTCGTACGACTTCCCGTCGACGCCGAAGTGGACGGTTTCCGCGGCGGCGCCGCCGTCCAGGTCGTCGGAGAGCGTGACGACTACACGCTGAGCCATGGGTGTCAATCCTCTCGGGCAATTCGGCCGCTGGGGCGCGGGGTGCGCTCCCGGGGCCTGATGTGCACCAGTCGCGCAAGCGCATACGGGCAGGCGGAGTGCCATGCCGGATACGCAGCACTTGCCGCAGCAGGTGGCCCTATTCTGCACCCGAAGCGGGTCGAAATCGAAGAGTCCGGCATTCTTTTCCGGATATTCACGTGTCTTCGCCGGACTGCCGGATACCGGTGCACTCGGCTGGCCGATCTGTCCGGAGTGCCGGTATTCGGGTGTTCTCCGGGTGTTCTCGGCGGGACCGTCGAATCCGGTGAAACGGGGCACCCGTCAGGGGTCCGGGGGGCCTGGAACCCTTGCGCCGTAAGGGTCTCGGGTCTACGCGCGTCGCCCTCCCCGGCCAGCAATCCGGCCCGAAACCCCCGGTAGTCTGGAGTTCCCCCGCCTCACGAAGACACCACCGGGAGTGCCAGTGGCACGCGTCGTAGTCGACGTCATGCTCAAGCCGGAGATCCTCGACCCCCAGGGACAGGCGGTGCAGCGCGCACTGCCCCGTCTCGGTTTCGCCGGGATCGCCGACGTCCGCCAGGGCAAGCGTTTCGAGCTGGAGCTGGAGGGGCCGGTCGACGACGCCGCGCTCGCCCGCATCCGCGAAGCCGCCGAGACCTTCCTCGCCAACACCGTGATCGAGGACTTCACCGTCCGCGTCGAGGAGGAGGGCAAGTGACCACCCGAGTCGGCGTCGTCACTTTCCCCGGTTCCCTCGACGACCGCGACGCCCAGCGCGCGGTCCGCCTCGCCGGCGCCGAGCCGGTCGCCCTCTGGCACCGTGACAAGGATCTCCACCAGGTCGACGCCGTCGTCCTGCCGGGTGGATTCAGTTACGGCGACTATCTGCGGTGCGGCGCCATCTCCCGCTTCTCGCCGGTGATGGAGACCGTCATCGAGCAGGCGAAGCTGGGAATGCCCGTTCTCGGTATCTGCAACGGCTTCCAGGTGCTCTGCGAATCGCACCTGCTGCCCGGCGCGCTCACCCGCAACGACTCGCTGCACTTCATCTGCCGCGACCAGAAGCTGCGGATCGAGAACGCCGGCACCGCCTGGACCCGGGATTACTCGGCCGGCCAGGAAATCGTCGTCCCGCTGAAGAACGGCGAGGGCCGCTTCGTCGCCGACGAGCACGTCCTCGACGAACTGGAGGCGGAGGGCCGCGTGGTCGCCCGCTACCTCGACGTCAACCCGAACGGTTCGTACCGTGACATCGCCGGCATCACCAACGCCGCGGGCAATGTCGTCGGCCTGATGCCGCACCCGGAGCACGCCGTGGAGCCGCTCACCGGCCCGACCACCGAGGGCCTGGGCTTCTTCACTTCCGTACTGAAGCAGCTGGTGAACGCCTGATGAGCCTCGACACCGTCAAGAACGCCGAGCAGACCCCGGACGCGGCCCAGCCCTGGGCCGAGCTCGGCCTCAAGGAGGACGAGTACGCCCGCATCCGCGAGATCCTCGGCCGCCGTCCCACCGGCGCCGAGCTCGCGATGTACTCGGTCATGTGGTCGGAGCACTGCTCGTACAAGAGCTCCAAGGTCCACCTGAAGCAGTTCGGCGAGAAGGCGCCCGAGAACGACGCCATGCTCGTCGGCATCGGCGAGAACGCCGGCGTCGTCGACGTCGGCCAGGGCTACGCGGTCACCTTCAAGGTCGAGTCGCACAACCACCCGTCGTACATCGAGCCCTACCAGGGCGCGGCCACCGGCATCGGCGGCATCGTGCGCGACATCCTCGCCATGGGCGCCCGCCCGGTCGCCGTGATGGACCCGCTGCGCTTCGGCGCGGCCGACCACCCGGACACCCGGCGCGTGCTGCCCGGCATCGTCGCGGGCATCGGCGGCTACGGCAACTGCCTGGGCCTGCCGAACATCGGCGGCGAGGTCGTCTTCGACTCCTGCTACCAGGGCAACCCGCTGGTCAACGCGCTGTGCGTGGGTGTCATGAAGCACGAGGACATCCACCTCGCCAAGGCCTCCGGCCCCGGCAACAAGGTCATCCTGTACGGCGCCCGCACCGGCGGCGACGGCATCGGCGGCGTCTCCGTGCTCGCCTCGGAGACCTTCGACGCGACCGGCCCGGCCAAGCGCCCCGCCGTCCAGGTCGGCGACCCCTTCCAGGAGAAGCTCCTCATCGAGTGCACCCTGGAGATCTTCAAGGAGGACCTGGTCGCCGGCATCCAGGACCTCGGCGGCGCCGGTCTGTCCTGCGCCACCTCGGAGCTGGCCTCGGCCGGCACCGGCGGCATGCGGATCGAGCTCGACACCGTCCCGCTGCGCGACAACACGCTCTCGCCCGAGGAGATCCTCATGAGCGAGTCGCAGGAGCGCATGTGCGCCATCGTCGAGCCGGCCAAGGTCGGGCGCTTCCTGGAGATCTGCGAGAAGTGGGACGTCATCGCCACCGTCATCGGTGAGGTGACCGACGGCGAGCGCCTGGAGATCTTCTGGCACGGCGAGCAGGTCGTGGACGTGCCGCCGCGCACCGTCGCCCACGAGGGCCCGACCTACCACCGTCCGTTCGCCCGCCCGGGCTGGCAGGACGCGCTGCAGGCCGACGCCCCCACCGCCGAGCGGCTGGCCCGCCCGACCACCGGCGAGGGCCTGAAGGCCGACCTGCTCAAGGTCGCCGCCCACCCGAACCAGGCCTCCAAGTCCTGGATCACCGACCAGTACGACCGCTACGTGCTCGGCAACACCGTGCTCTCGGTCGGCGAGGACTCGGGCATGATCCGGATCGACGAGGAGACCAACCTCGGCGTCTCGGTCGCCACCGACGGCAACGGCCGCTACGCCAAGCTGGACCCGTACACCGGCGCCCAGCTGGCCCTCGCCGAGGCGTACCGCAACGTCGCCGCCGGCGGTGCCAAGCCGCTCGCCGTCTCCGACTGCCTCAACTTCGGCTCCCCCGAGGACCCGGACGTGATGTGGCAGTTCGCCGAGGCCACCCGTGGCCTGGCCGACGCCTGCCAGGTGCTCGGCACCCCGGTCACCGGCGGCAACGTCTCGCTGTACAACCAGACCGGCGAGACCGCCATCCACCCGACCCCCGTGGTCGCGGTGCTCGGCGTGATCGACGACGTCACCCGCCGCACCCCGATCGGCTTCGCCGAGGAGGGCCAGCTGCTCTACCTGCTGGGCGACACCGCCGACGAGCTCGGCGGCTCGTCCTGGTCCCAGGTGGTCCACGACCACCTCGGCGGTCTGCCGCCGAAGGTCGACCTGGAGCGCGAGCGGCTGCTCGGCGAGATCCTGATCGCCGCCTCGCGCGACGGCATGATCGACGCCGCGCACGACCTCTCCGACGGCGGCCTGGGCCAGGCCCTGGTGGAGAGCTGCCTCAAGGGCGGCCGTGGCGCCCGGGTCATCGTGCCCGAGGGTCTGGACCCGTTCGTGTTCCTGTTCTCCGAGTCGGCGGGCCGCGCGGTCGTCGCGGTGCCGCGCAGCGAGGAGCTCCGGTTCAACGACATGTGCACCGCCCGGGCGCTGCCGGCCACCCGCATCGGCGTGGTCGACGGTGACAGCCTGGACGTGCAGGACCAGTTCAGCGTCTCGCTGGCCGAGCTGAAGGACGCCCACACCGGCGTCATCGAGGCCCTGCTCGCCTGAACCGGCCCCCGCGGCGGCACCCGCTGCCGCACGGTCGTCGCACGCCCGTCCGAAGGGCGGTCCTCCCGTACCGGGTGGGCCGCCCTTCGGCGTACGCTGCCGGACATGCCTCCCAAGTCCCGTGCCAAGGCCCGTGTCCACCGGCCCGAGAAGGTGGTCGCGGCGCTCGCCGCGCAGACCGGTGCGCTGCGCTCCGCCGTCCGCGGGCTGTGCGCGGGCCCGGACGCGGAGGACCTGCTCGCCCGGCCGACCCGGGTCGGCGCGTGGACGGTCCGCGAACTGGTCGCCCACCTGGCGGTCCAACTCGCCTGGGTGCCCGCCCACCTGGACGATCCGCGGGAGGGCCGGCCGCCGCTGGAGCTGGTGGACTGGGTGATCCGGGTCGCCGAGGTGGCGCCGGCGCTGGACGCGGCCGCCAAGGAGCACGCCGCCGGGGAGTTCGGCGGCGGTCCGGCCTCGGTGGCGGACGCCTTCGACCGGGCCGCGGACGCCCTGCTGGCCCTGCTCGCCGATCCCGTGGCCACCGACCCGGCCCGGCGCTTCGAGATCCGGCTGGGTTCGCTGCCGCTGCCCGACATGCTGGTGACCCGGCTGGTCGAGGCCGTGGTGCACGCCGACGACCTGGCCGACGCGCTCGGCGGGGCCGCGTTCCCGCACGACCGGCAGGCCCTGGCCGCGGTCACCCGGCTGCTGGCCGACGCGTTCGCCGCGCGCACCCCCGGCGGGGCGGTGGAGCTGCGGGTGCCGCCGTACGCGGTGGTGCAGGCGGTCGAGGGGCCCCGGCACACCCGGGGGACCCCGCCCAACGTGGTCGAGACCGATCCGCTCACCTGGATCCGGCTGGCCACCGGCCGCGCCGACTGGGACGCGGAGCTGGCCGCCCACACCGTCTCCGCCAGCGGTGAGCGCAGCGACCTGGGGGGCCACCTGCCGGTGCTGGGCTGAGGCCCGTCCTCGGCGGCTCAGGGGCGCAGCTGGCCGACGAGGGTCTCGGTGACCTTGCGCAGGCTCTCGCCGCGCAGCGCGTCGTCCTTCCTGGGCACCGTGCCGCCCTGGGAGACCAGCAGGGCCATGTCACCGCGGCCGATGACCGGCAGCCGGACCATCGCGGCCTCGCCGTCGCCGGGTGACACCTGGACCTCGCCCCGGATCAGGCTGCCCCGGTAGAACCCGTCCATCTCCTTGGCGTGGATGCCACCGCGGGAGACGGCGAGCGGCAGCAGCAGGCCGGACGCCCCGTCGTTCTCCTCGACGACCAGCAGGATGATCTCCACCGGGGCGCCGGAGGCACTGAGGTTGCAGGTGATCGCGGTGGTCGCGGGCACGGCCGGCATGGTCGTCGGCGCGCCCTCCGGCGGTATCCGGGTCGTCGGCCAGGGCCGGGGGCCCCGCGCGGGGGTCGTGTCGACCACGACGGCCGGGTCGCCGTTGGCGCCCGGGGTGACCTCGCGCTCGGCGCCGGCGGCCTTCAGGGCGGCCGCGAGGTCGAGGCCGAACGGGCAGGCGGAGGTCTCGGTCAGCTGCTTCGACGTCGCGGTGACCCCTTCGTAGGAGAGCTTCCCCGGGCCGCCGGCGGCCCCGAAGAGCTCGGAGGCCCCGGAGGAGGAAGAGGAACAGGCCGTCACGCCGACGAGGATCCCGGCGGCGGTCAGCAGAGCGGTGACTGTCGTACGGTCAGCTGTCATGTCGTCAGGCTACTCACCGCCGTACGGCCGGGCCGCCGAGTCGCGTACCCCGGTGCTACGGCACGGCCGGGCCGCTGAGGTACGTGCCCTCGGCGCTGTACGGCCAGGCGTTGGGCGCGCAGCCCTTGAGTCCGTATATCTGCTGCATCATCGCGGGCGCCGGCTTGCCCGGGCCGGGACAGCTCTCGTGGCCGTGGCCGATCCGGTGGCCGACCTCGTGGTTGACGATCAGCGCCCGGTACTCCTCGACCGGTCCGCTGAACTGCGGCGAACCGGTGTTCCAGCGCTTGGAGTTGACCAGCACCTGGCTGCCGACGTTGCAGTTCACCTCGCCGTGGGTGTCCAGCCCGGCCGCGCCGCAGAGCTTGTCCACGGTGCCCGGCGAGGCGATCTTCACGGTGAAGTCGTACGTGCCGGTGGAGACCAGCTGGAAGCCGTTCTTCCCGTCGGTGGTCCAGCCGCGCTTGTCGGCCAGGATCGCCTGCACCGCGGCGGCCGAGCCCGCCGGGTCGATGCCGATGCCGTCCTCGACCTCCACCCGGTAGCGGCGGATCTTGCCCTTGCCGACCGCGGCGGAGGAGCCCTTGGCGATGGTGAAGGTCCCGGGGCCCGTGGCGGGGCCGGGGTCCGCGGTGGCGGGCGTGGTGGGCGCCGGGGCCGCGGGAGCGGTGGGGGTCGGGGCCGGCGGCTCGGGCGTGTGTTCCGGGGTCCGTTCGGCGGCCGGGGCGACCCGGGCCTGGGTGGTCGGGCCACCGTCGCCGGGCAGCGCGTCGGGGCGGTTCAGGACGAAGAGCGTGCCGCCGAGCACCGCCAGCGCGGCGACCAGCGCGATCAGCATCCCCGGCCCCATCCGGCGGCGCGGGCGCCGGCGCCGCCGTCCGCCGTGGGCCCTGGCCGGGGCACCGGAGCGGGGGCCGGACCGGGTCGAGGCCGAGG